>JANOJW010000320.1:0-7937 GCA_031418955.1 Hyphomicrobiales bacterium
CGGCCTCGAGCACGCGGATGAGGCGCCGCTGAAACGGCAGATCGCCGGCGCCGCGCGCCTGGGCGAGGCTCAGGGCGAGCGACTGCAGGTAATTGTTGCGCAGCACGGCGGCCGCGACATCGCCCGTCAGACTTGCGAGCAGCTGCTTGCGGGCGGCAGCGTCGAGCCGGCCCGAGCGCGTCGCCGCGCCGAGCGCGATCTTGAGATTGACCTCCTGGTCGGAGGTGTTGACGCCGGCCGAGTTGTCGATGAAGTCGGTGTTGAGGCGAAGCCCGCGTCCCGCCGCCTCGATGCGCGCGCGCTGCGTCATGCCGAGGTTGGCGCCCTCGCCGATCACCTTGGCCCGCAACTCGGCGGCCGACACGCGGATGGCGTCGTTGCCCCGGTCGCCGACGTCGAGGTCGGTTTCCGTGGACGCCTTCACGTAGGTGCCGATGCCGCCGAAGTAGATTAGATCGACCTCGGCCTTGAGGATCGCATGCATCAGCTCGACGGGCGTCATGGACGTTGCCTCGACTCCCAGCAGCGTCCGTACCTCGCCGGTGAGGGGTATCGATTTCGCACTGCGCGCGTACACGCCGCCGCCCTTGGAGATCAGCGCGCGGTCGTAGTCGGTCCAGCTCGAGCGCGACAGGTTGAACACGCGCCGCCGCTCGGCGAGGCTCACGGCAGGATCGGGGTCGGGATCGAGGAAGATGTCGCGGTGATCGAACGCCGCGACGAGGCGCGTCTGCGGCGACAGCAGCATGCCGTTGCCAAACACGTCGCCCGACAGGTCGCCGACGCCGGCACAGCGGAACGGCTCAGTCTGGATGTCGCGGTCCATCTCGCGGAAGTGGCGCTTCACGCACTCCCAGGCGCCACGCGCCGTAATCGCGAGCTTCTTGTGGTCGTAGCCCGCAGACCCGCCCGAGGCGAACGCATCGGCGAGCCAGAAGCCGCGCGCCGTCGAGAGGCCGTTGGCGGTGTCGGAGAACGTCGCCGTGCCCTTGTCGGCGGCGACCACCAGATACGGGTCGTCGTCGTCATGGCGCACCACGTCCTTGGGCGCCACCAGCCGGCCGTCGACCAGCGTATCTGTGATGTCGAGCATCGCCGAGACGAAGATCTTGTAGGTCTCGACACCCTCCTTCTGCACCTCCTCGCGCGAAGCGCCGCGCGGCATCTGCTTGGGATAGAAGCCGCCCTTGGCGCCGGCCGGCACGATCACCGCGTTCTTCACCTGCTGCGCTTTGGCGAGCCCGAGGATCTCGGTCCGGAAATCCTGCGCGCGATCCGACCAGCGGATGCCGCCCCGAGCGATCGGCGCAAACCGCAAGTGCACGGCCTCGACGCGCGGGCTCCAAACCCAGATCTCGCGATAGGGCCGGGGCTGCGGCGCCATGTCGAGCTTCGCCCCGTCGTACTTGAAAGCGATCGTTGCGGCGGCTGCGCCGTTCGCATCGCGCAGGTAGAAATTGGTCCGCACGGTCGCCGTGACGAGGGCCAGCAGCTGGCGCAGGATGCGATCCTCGTCGAGGCTTTGCACCTTTGCAAGCGCCTCCTCGATGCCAGCGCGGATCGGCGTCTCCTGCTCGGTGCGCTGCGCGACGTCGAGCCCGCGCACGGGATCAAACCGCGTGTGGAACAGCTGGACGAGGACGCGCACCACGCCGGCGTGCGTCACGACGGTATCGGCGATGTAACGCAAGCCGAAAGCCGAACCGAGCTGACGCAGATGCGTGGCATAGGCGCGGACGAGCGCCGCCTCCCGCCACGCGAGGCCCGCCGCGACGACGAGGCGGTTGAACGCGTCGCTCTCGGTCGCCCCCTTGAGCACCGCAAGGAAGCAATCCTCGAGCCGCGTCTCGTGCTGGCGGATGTCGAGCGGACGGCCGTCCGCCGTTTCGAGCACCATGTCGTGCAGCACAGCCCCGCGCGCCACGCCGTCGACGCCTTTCGGGGCGATCGTGTAGGAGCGCTCGTCGATCACCGAGAACCCGAGGTTCTCGAGCACCGGCACGCGCTCGGAGAGGCGGATCGGTCCGCCCAGGCGATAGATCGCCGCCTGGATGCGGCTCTCGGGCGCGCCGGGATCCCGGTGGAAGTCGATGGCGACGGGATACTCGGGCGACAGACGATCGATGCGGCCTGCGTCTTCGACCGCGCGATCGGGCGAGAAGCGTTCGGCGTATCCAGCCGAGAAGGCCTGGCCGAACTGCGCCGCCAGTCCCGGCAGGCCGTCACCGGCAGTGGCAGTGGCGAAGGCGTCAGCGAGCCGGTCGTCCCAGGTACGGACGATGCCAGCGATCGCGCGCTCGAGCTCGCGCTCCTCGATGACGGGCGTCGCACCCTCGCGCCGGCCGACGATGAAGTGCACGCGCACCAGCGGCGCGTCGGAGAACGAGGGGTAGAACGCTGCAATGTAGCCGTCGAAGACGCCGGCGAGGTAGGCAGCGATCCGCTCGCGCACCCCCGTCGAGAAGCGGTCGCGTGGCACGAACGCCAGCACCGACACGAAGCGGTCGAAGCGGTCGGCGCGCACGAATACGCGCACCCGCGGGATCAATTCGAGGCTCAGGATGCCGGCGGTCCAGCGCGCCAGATCGGCGACGCCGATCTGGAACAGCTCGTCGCGCGGAAACGTCTCGAGCACGTTGATCAGCGCCTTGCCGGCGTGGCTCTCGGGCGGCGCACCGTGCAGGGCGACGACGCGCGCGACCTTGTGGCGGAGTAGCGGAATGTCGCGTGGCGACTGCGTATAGGCCGACGACGTGAACAGCCCGACGACGCGCACCTCGCCGGTGAGCCGGCCATCGGCTGCATGCCGCTTGATGCCGATGTAGTCCATGTGTGCGCGCCGGTGCACGCGCGCGACGACGTTGGCCTTGGTGATGATCAGCGGGTTGGGTTGGAACAGGAAACGGCGCACCTCGGGCGTCATCGCGACGAGCTCGGCGCCACGGCGCAGCACATGCACACTGGGATCAGCGAGCAGTCCCAGGCCCGCGCCCTGGATCGGGGCAAGCTCGCCGGTCGCTGGATCGCCGATCAGCCGGTACTCGCGGACCCCCAGGAACGTGAAGTTTCCGGCGCACAGCCACTCGAGGAACGCGAGCGATTCAGCGACGAGGTCGCCAGGTGTGGCTGCAGCAGCGCCGCGCAGCTCGGCGATCGCTGCCTCGACGCGGGCCACCATCGGCCGCCAGTCGGCGACGACCACGCGCACCTGGTCGAGCACCTGCGAGATCCCGTCCATGAGGGCCGCCCGCACCTCGCCCGGGATCGGGTCGAGGTACACCGCAACGTAGCTCTCCTGGCGGCCGTCGCTCCAGTTGCGATCACCTTCCGTCGTGACGGCATTGAGCGCGCCGTCGCGCGAGCGGTTCGCCTTGTAGATCGGATGCAGCACCAGCCGCACGCCAGCCCCGCGCGCCTGCACCTCGCCCAGGATGCTGTCGAGCAGGAACGGCCGGTCGTCGTTGACGATCTCGAGTACGGTGACGGGGACTTGCGAGCCGGCGATGGCGAGGGTTGCATCGCGCAAAGTCACTGTGTGGCTGCCGGGTGGCTTGCGGCGCAGCGCCGCGAAGGCTGATTTCGCCTCGTCGGCGAGCGAGCGGGCATCGATCTCCGACAGGCTCGTCTCGTCGGTGGACCGCAGCAGCAGCTCGGCAAACAGGTGAGATCCGGACAAGGCGGCGGGCCCTGCCTTGAGCAGTGCGAGCACCTGGGCGACGATGGGTGACGGCGTGGAAACGGTATCGTTGGCCATGCAAGCGCATCCTGGGGGCGTTGCCGCACGTCACGCCGCGGCGACCGGCATCTGTCCTGTCATCATCGGCGCTTCGCGCCGCCGCTTCAATCCCCGTGTGTCGGCCGCCACTTCGACCGCCACGCCAATCACTTGGCTGGAAGCGCGCAACCTGCAACTCACGTCAGCATTTTTGGTCGGACTGCGACACGCCGCATTCACCTCGACAGTCAAATCACCATCACATTGAACCCGGTCGATGATCTTGCTCCGCCGGGGACTGACGGCACGCAACTTTGCCCTGGAAGCGCTGGCTCATGCTGGTGCTCGGCGGAACACCATGACCTTCGACAGGTAGGACGTCCAGGCGCCTGACGGCATCAGCCCCACACCACGAAACAGCGCGTCGAGATCGTCGATGGCGTAGTGCCGATAGTAGGGCTCGTGGAAGCGTTCGGGGAAACCCTCCAGGAGCCCGTCCCAGCCGGGCCGGTCGCCCATCTGGAGGCTGTCGATGAACACGAGCAGCCCGCCGGGCTTCAAGATGCGCGCCATCTCGCCCGCCACGATCCGGCGCACGTCAGGGGGCAACTCGTGGAACAGGAACATCGTCGTCACGATGTCCTGGCTGGCGTCCGCGAGCGGCATCGACTCGGCGTTGGCGGCGAGGCGCTGCGCGGGCCGCAAGCCCTCCATGTGCCGGCGCGCCTCGTCGAGATAGGCGGCCGACAGATCGAGCCCGGTGAGTTGCATCGCCGGGTAGTTGCGCCGCACGTCGCGCAGGAACCGGCCCGTGCCACAGGCGACATCGGTGAGCGCCACGCGCCGCTGGTCGCGCCCGGCCATGAACTCGGCGATCGGGCGCAAGGCTTCGCGCCGCATGGGCGCTGCCCCACCCAGGAACAGCGTCTCGACCTGCACGTCGTAGAGGCGGGCCGACTCCTGCGAGAGATAGCCACCGGTCTGGAAGTGGAAGTCCTGGGCGTAGTAGTCCGGCACGTCGCTGGCGCCGGCCTCGGTGCGCACGGTCCCCGTATCGCGCTCCGCACGGCGGCGGCTCGATTGCGGCAGATCGGCGAGCATGGCCCGGGCGCGGCCGAGCGTATCGAGAACCCCCTCGCCGTCGAATGTAGGCGGATAGATCCCGTCGCGAACGGCCGCCGCATCGCGCAGGCAGAGCTGGCCGAGGTCGGCGAGGATGCCGGAGACGGGCGGCACAGGCCGCGCCGGCTTGTACTTCGGCGCCAGACCCATGCGCGCGGCCTGCCGGCTCATCGCCTGCGACAGCCCGAAGTAGACCCCGACCCGCACGGCATGCGCGCCGGCTTGAAGTCCCATTCCGATCGTGTTCGCCATGCGAGGCTCCTGAGGCTGCACGCTTTGGGCAATATCGGATTTCGCGGTGCGTCGGGCAATGGGCGGGACATGGGCGGGGCGCCTGCAAGGTGCTTCCACTCTGGCGGAGGTATGCGTTAGGCTGGTCCCAGTTCTACCGCATTCATTTCTGGTTTTTTTCGGCGGAGGTTTTCCGTGCCCGACAGCATTTTCATCAACTATCGCCGGCAGATCGATGCCGGAATCGCGGGTCGCATCTACGACAGTCTGACGCGCGCGCTGCCCGGCGCCACGATTTTCATGGACGTCGACAAGCTCGCGCCCGGCGACGACTTCGAGGCAGCACTGGCCCGCAGCCTCGAGGAATGCAAGGTGCTGCTCGCCGTCATGGGCCCGCAGTGGGCGACGCTGACCGACCAGGGCGGCAAGGTCCGCATCCGCGAACCCGAGGACTATGTGCGCAAGGAAGTTCGGGCCGCGCTCGACCGCGGCGTTCTCGGTATTCCGGTGCTGGTCAACGGCGCTACGTTGCCCGCGCGCGATCAACTGCCGCCGGACCTGCAGGCCCTGGTGCGGCGCCAGGGCATGGAAATCCGCCACGAGCGCTTCAATGCCGACGTCCAGGCGCTGGCCGACACGATCGGTCGCACGACAGCGGGCGCTCAACCCCGGCGCTGGCGGATGGCAGCCGCCTTGGCCCTGCTCTTGACCCTGCTCTCGACTGCCGGCGTCGCCTACTGGTGGCTCAGTGCGCCGGGTGAGCGACCGACGATCGGCAACACCACCGGCGAGACCTGGAGCGCTTGGTCCGATCAGGCAGGCCATCAGGCGGCCTTCGAGCGCAACCTCGCGGCCGGCCGCTATCCAAGGCAGGTCGAAGCCATGGGGGCCGACGGGAGCCTCAGATACCGGGGCCTGTTCGCCCCGATGCCGAAGCCCGGCTTCGAGTTCGGCAGCCACCATTCGGTGGACGACGCCGAGTTTGCCCGCCTCGATGCCGACTACCGCCGTCGCGGGATGCAGCGGGTCAGTCATCAGCGCATCGTGGCCCAGGGACGCGCCTACAACCAGGGCACGTGGATCAAGCCGTGACCGCACGGGACTTGGAACAGCCCTCGGGGGCCGCTACATAGCACCGGATGCGAAGTGGGCATCCGAAGGTTACATGTGGACTTCATGAGCCTGACGCCGGACGAGATCGAGCGGTACAAGCGGCACCTGGTGCTGAAGGACGTGGGCGGCCAGGGGCAACAGAAGCTCCGCGCCGCGCGCGTGCTGTTGATCGGGGCCGGCGGCCTCGGCAGCCCGCTGATCATGTACCTGGCGGCGGCCGGCATCGGCACGCTCGGCATCGTCGACGACGACACGGTGTCGCTGTCGAACCTGCAGCGCCAGATCGCGCACGACACGCCCCATGTGGGCGTGTCGAAGGTCGAGAGCGCCAAGGCCATGGTCGCGCGCCTCAATCCGCTCGTGTCGGTCGAGACTTGGGGCCGGCGCATCACGGCGGCCAACGCCATCGACCTGATCTCGCGCTACGACATCGTCGCCGACGGCTCCGACAACTTCGCCACGCGCTATCTCGTCTCGGACGCCTGCTACTTCGCCCGGCGACCGCTGGTGTTTGGCGCCGTCGGCCCGTTCGACGGCTATGTGACGACCTTCAAGCCGCACGAGAACCGCGCCGACGGCACGCCGTGGCCGAGCTACCGCTGCCTGTTTCCCGAGGCGCCGCCGCCGGGCACTGTCGCCAACTGCGCCGAGGTCGGCGTGCTCGGCGCGGTTGTCGGCGTGATCGGCACCTTGCAGGCGACTGAAGTGCTGAAGGAGGTCATTGGTATCGGCGACAGCCTTGCGGGCCGCCTCATGATCTACGATGCACTCGGCGCGCGCTTCGAGCAGGTCAAGATCGGCTGGGATCCCGACAACGCGCTTTCGGGGAAGAACCCGACGATCCGCGATCTCTCGATCCACGCGGGTTCCGGTGACGGTGCGATGTGCGTGGCGCGGTAGGGGTTTCGACATGAGCATCCGTGGCATCCTGCTCGACAAGGACGGCACCATCCTCGACTACGCGCGTACGTGGCTGCCGATCAATCGCGAGGCGGCAGCGTACGCGGCGGGCGGCGATGCGCGATTGACCGCCGAACTGATGCGCCTGGGCGGACATGATCCAGCCACCGACGTGGTCACCCCGGGCTCGGCGCTGGCGGCCGGCAGCATCGCCGACATCGCGGGCGTGTTCGCGCGCCATCTCGGTGCCCGCACGCCAGCGCATCTCGACGCCAACATCGACCGCATTTTCCGCGACGGCGGGGCCCGGCACTCGGTGCTGATCGACGGTGCGCTGGAGGCGATGCAGGCGTTGCGCGCGGCGGGGTTTCGCCTCGGCATCGCGACCAACGATTCGATCGGCGGCCTCGACGCGTCGCTGTCGCGGCACGGACCGCTGCTGGCGCTGTGCGAGTTCCTGGCCGGCTGCGATTCAGGCTTCGGCGCCAAGCCCGCGCCCGGCATGCTGCTGGCGTTCGTCGAGCGCACCGGGCTCAGCTCGCGCGAGATCGCCGTCGTCGGCGATGCCGTGCACGATCTCGAGATGGGCGCGCGCGGCGGGGCCGGCCTCAAGGTCGCCGTGCTCTCCGGCACCAGCCCGCGGGCCGTGCTCGAGCCGCATGCCGACCTCGTCCTCGACAGCCTGCGTGATCTGCCGTCGGCCTTGATCGGGCCCAGCCGTTGACGTGAACAAATTGGCCCCGTCACACGCCCGCCCGCGGAGCGCCATAACCTCACCACGCGACTCGGCCAACATGACGGTTAAGAGACGATTAACCTAGTTATGCGAACCGTCGAGTACGGGCGGAACGCGAGG
>JANOJW010000321.1:0-2203 GCA_031418955.1 Hyphomicrobiales bacterium
GTCGCCTACCAGCGCATGCAGCAGATCCACCGCGACGGCACCGAGCCGCTAGGCGACCGCGATCACATGCTGATGCCGAACCTGTGGGCTGGCCTCATCCCGATCCGGCCCGGCGCGGGCGTCGCCGGTTCGGATCGTCGACATCCGTAACGCCAATCCGAACGCACCGTTCCGCCGGGTGATCGAGTTCCGCGATGTCCGTTGGCTGCGCGATCTCCGCGTGGGCGCCCGTCGGCCGAGCCGGGTTGCCATCGGCATCACCTACAGCGGTTGCGAAGGCTGCACGACGACGGTCGCCAAGGACCGCGTCGTGGCCTGGGATCGGGACAAGCTGCTGCTGCCAGGAGACCCGGCTATCCGCTACCTGATCGGCCTGACCATCGCGCGAACTCATCGGCCTCGTGCCGGCGGCTGTTCTCCGGCGCCGTGACACAAGGACGAATGGCCTTTCTGTGTGCGTTGCCAATCATCCTCCACCTGCGAGGCCAGCATCCAGCGGCGGCTGCATTCCTGTGTCGGCTGCATTCCTGATGACGGCGCGTGTTAGACGCGATAGGCTATGGCACTCGTCGGCACCTGCGGCCGCACCGGCCCACCAGCCGAGCGGCAGTTCGCCAACCGTTGCCCACCAGCAACCGGCGATACGCGGGGGTCGACGAGCCATTGCGAGTCCAGTCGAGCCGCACATCAATGCTTGAGGAGGTGCAAGGACACCAGATGGAAAACCGGACATTGCTCGACCCGACGGGCGAGCACTCACCACCGGCCCGCAAGCAAGCGGTCCGACCAAAGAGCCTCGATGGGATCACCATCGGGATCCTCGATATCGGCAAGGCACGCGGCGACGTGTATCTTGATCGCCTCGACGAGCGCCTGACCGAGCGCGGCATGACCGTGAAGCGCTACGCCAAGCCGACGCCTAGTCGACTGGTAGCGGCGGACGTGAAAAGCAAGATGCTCTCGGAGGTGCAGGCGGCCGTGATCGGCCTCGCGGATTGAGGCTCTTGTACAACGTGCAGTCTGCACGACGGATCCAATCTCGATTCTAACGGCGTGCCAACGTTGATCGTCGTATCGACGGCCTTCGTCCAGGCAGCCGAGGTTCAGTCCAAGGCGTTGGGCTACGACCCGACGATCGTGTGGGTTCCCCACCCGATCCAGGATCGCACCGACGTCGAGCTTCGTGCGCTCGCGGACAAAACCTTTGACGAGATCGTGACGCGGATGATCGCCTCGGCCTGAGGCGCCTGTGCTCACGCAAGACCACTGCAGCGGGGCCCGTCGAGGGCCCCGCGCTCCCTGGAAAACACCCATGCTGGCGCTGATCCGCACGATCACACTTTGTCTGATGCTGGCGCCGCCCCCGGTGCTGGCCGCCGATACGCCGACGTCGACGAATGCGCCCGACCTCGCGGGCCCGCGCGCGAAGATCGCGGCGAAGGACTGGCGCGGCGCCATTACCGAGCTCACCACCATCGCCGATCGTGTCACTCATGCCGATGTCTACAACCTGCTCGGTTTCGCCTACCGCAAGAGCGGCGACACCCGGTCGGCTGCGACCTGGTACGGCAAGGCGCTGGACTTCGATCCGGACCACAAGAGCGCACTCGAGTACCAAGGCGAGATGTTCGTCGAGACGAAGCAGATGGATAAGGCGCGCGGCAATCTCGCACGGCTCGAGCGGCTGTGCCCGACAGGGTGCGAGGAACTCGACGACTTGCGCAAGGCCGTCACCGCCGCAGAAGCGGCCGCGCCAAAAGCTCGGCGCTGAACTGCCGTGCCGCCGCTGGTCGGGTTCGTTCGCGGTCAGCCGATCAGCCTACCGAGAACCGCCGGGTGGCGGCGATCAGCTCATGCACGATGCCGGGCTCCGTCATGGCATGGCCGGCATCCGGGACGACGTGCAGCTCCGCGCCCTCCCAGGCGGCCTTGAGGTCGAAGGCCGAGCGGATCGGCGTCACCACGTCGTAGCGGCCATGCACGATCACGCCGGGAATTGGGCGCAGGCGGTGCGCATTGGCGAGCAATTCGCCGTCGCGCGCGAGAAAACCACGATTGACGAAGTAGTGGCACTCGATGCGTGCGAAGGCGAGCGCATACTGGTCGATGCTGAACTGGCGAATGCGGTCGGGATCGGGCTGCAGCGCCAGCGTCGAGCCCTCCCAGATGCTCCAGGCGCGCGCGGCCTCGAGCTGGATGCGAG
>JANOJW010000322.1:0-7128 GCA_031418955.1 Hyphomicrobiales bacterium
CTGCAGGCGCTGGCCGGTGCGCGCGATCGCCGCGCGCATCAGCTCGGTTCGCACCTGGGCGCCGACGTTGGCGGGCTCCGGCAACACGGCAAGCTCGTCGTGGGCGATGTGAACGCCCGTCGAGACCGCGTCGAGGTTCTGGCGGATGCCTTTGACGAGGCGATCCCGGGCATCGGCCGACGGTACCAGCCCTTGCAACCAGACGGCGCGACCACCGCGTTCGGCCTGTGCCTTGACGCCATACGCCCGGCCCTTGAGTTCGGGCATCGCCAGAATCGCCTGATCGGCTGCAGCCTGGATGCGGCCGGTGTAGAATGTCAGCCACCCCTGCCAGCCGAGGAACCCGATGAGCGGCAGCGCGATCAGCCAGGCAATCACCCGCAGCGGGCGCATGCCGCCGCTCTCCTGCTTGGTGGCCTCCGTGCGGACCTTGATCAACGTCTCGAGCCGTTCGGCGAGCGCACCGAGCGCGCGGCCGTGCTCGCGATGCGCGGCATCGCGAGCCTTCGGATCGCCTCCAAACTGGGCCTCGATGCGCTGGTGGTCGCCCAGCACCCGCAGCAGTTCGCCGTCGAGCACCTGTTCGATGTCGCCCGGCGCCGTGCCCTTGCATTTCGCCGCGAGCAGATGGGAGGGCGAGGCCCGCAGATAGATCTTATGGTCATCGAGATCGAGTGAGCGCAGGCTCGCCTTGTCGTCGGCGAACGCTTCCTCGGCGAACGACGAGATGGCGGTCAGGAATCCGCTGACCAGGGCATCTCGGTTTGAGCCGGTGTTCGACGCCGACGTCGGTTCGGTGCCGCGCGCCCAGCGGCGGATCAGCTCGCCAGAGCCGCGGCGGATGAGATAGATTTCCTCGACCTCGATCGCCTGCGTGTCGGCGAGTGCAAGTTCCGCCATCGAGCGGCCGGTGGTGATGCTGCGGATCTTGAGCATGAGTGGGTTCTGCGTGAGACCCTGCTCGAGGCGGCGGTTGATGCCCTCCATCATGTCGCGCATGGCGCTGGCCACGTAGCTGCGCACCATCGCGCCGATCTTGGGCGACAGTGCGCCGGCGATCTGGTCCTGCGTGTGTGGCGCCGCGATCTCGGATTTCACGGTGCGCACGACGACCGGCGCCATCGCGTCGGCAAGATCGCCGTGGCGCGTCTCCTCGGCGTCCCGGATGGCGCCATCGATGACCCGGGCGACGCTCGCACGGAACTGGGCGTCGCCGCCTGCACGCTCCGTGACCTGCTCGAGGCGATGGGCCAATGCGTCGAGGTCGCGCGCCTCCTTCTCGAACAGCAACTCTTTCAGTCGCGTGACGGATTGTTGCGACATTCCCGGGTGGTTCCGATGCTTAGAGCCTGACTCGGAGGTTTTCGTGTGGTTTCATTGCGCTCGAAGGGTCCAAATGGCAGGAGCGCGGCGCGGCCGATATCCCGGATATCGGCAAGTCGCGCGACGAACCAGATGGGCCGTTCGAGTGCAACCGTCGGCGACCCAATTTCGGCCGACCGCGGCGTCGAAGCCCTTGCCCGTAGCGAGGGCTACGGGCTGCGGCCTCCTCCTGGCGGATCGACTCGAACTTGGGTCGTGAAACCATACGAAAACCTCCGAGTCAGGCTCTTAGCTGCGGGAGAGGCGGCGGACGCGCTCGCCGAGCTCGAACACGGACAGCGCCAGTTCGTCGAAGGCCGCATGGCGCTCGCCGCGGACTTCGCTGCCGAGCAGATCGAGCCGGGCCTGGATGGCGTCGAGCTTGCGGTGGAGGCCTTGCTCGAGTTCGCGCACGCGGGCCTCGATCAGGGCGATCCGGGCGTCGCTGTCGCGCTTGAACTCGCCATAGAGTAGCTCCCGGATCTGCTCCATCTTGTCGTCCAGGGGATCGCGCGCTGCAGCGCCGTTGCGATAATCGGGGAAGGGACTGGCACTCATGACTGCGCTCGGTTCGGCAATGCGGGAGTGTCCGGTTATGACCAGACCGCGGCACCATACCACGCTGCATAGAAAATCAGTATCTTTCTTCGGCGAGGAACCCTTCCCGCTCCGGAGAAAATCAGATTTCCCATAGTGACTCCAATGAGCAGAGCCGCCCGCCTCTGTCGAGAACGGAGCCTGTTCCGGAATTTTGGCGGTCCGGGCGGGAGTGACTGGGCAAACACGCAACACTGTCCCCAATCCCCGGTTTAGCAAGATCGTCGGCCGCAAACAGCGGGTTGGCGACAGCGCGGGGTGAATGCCGCTCGACGTAAGCGTCGGCCCGGCACTCAGCCGCAAGTTGCAGGCCGTCGTCTTTCAGAGCTGGGGATTAAGGCTGTCCTCGCGCGAAAGTTCGAAGACCCAAGGCTCCGGACTTATCCCCGGTGTTTACCTTTGCAGCTGAAAGCCGTGTCGAAACTTATGCCCACGCGGCTCGGCGGCCTCATGCTGTCGGCTGTGGTCGCTCCTGTGCGGTCCGTTTCGCGGTTGTCGCGGCGCGGATCGTACCGGGGAGGCCGGCTCTTTGAACTGTGAATCTTCTATACGACCCTTCCGGTCGCCGTGCGGCGGCGGGAAGCGTCGGGCGGCGTGGCCTGTCCGCAAAGCGGTCGGGCGCAGCGCCGCGGGCTTCTGTTTATCCGGCCGGGCGGATTAGCCCGCATTGTGCGGCCAAGCAGGCATGATCGTCGGCACGAATTCTGCCGAGAATGTCGGCGCAAGTCGCAAGAACTCGAACTCTCGGCCGGGGAATCGGGTAGGACGGGCGTACTTGCAGGCTGCGCGAGGTTTGCTCCCATGACACGCGACATCAAGATTGCCCCGTCGATCCTTTCAGCCGACTTCGCCCGGCTCGGCGAGGAGGTGCGCGCTGTCGATGCAGCCGGCGGCGACTGGATCCACATCGACGTGATGGATGGGCATTTCGTGCCCAACATTACGATCGGGCCAGCCGTGGTCGCGGCACTGAGGCCGCACACCAGGAAGCCGCTCGACGTGCACCTGATGGTCGCGCCGGTCGACGCCTACATCGAGGCGTTCGCCAAGGCCGGGTCGGACGTCATCACGGTGCACGCGGAAGCCGGCCCCCATCTCGACCGCTCGCTGCAGTTGATCCGAGCCTTAGGCAAGAAGGCGGGCGTGTCGCTCAATCCAGGCACGCCTGAGCAGGTGATCGCCTATGTGCTCGACCGGCTCGATCTGGTGCTCGTGATGTCGGTAAATCCGGGCTTCGGCGGCCAGGCGTTCATCCCCGCGATGGTCGACAAGATCGCGCGCGTCAAAGCGATGATCGGCGGCCGGCCGATCCACATCGAGGTCGACGGCGGCGTCAATCCGGCGACCGCGGCGCTGTGCGCGAAGGCTGGCGCTGACGTGCTGGTCGCGGGCAATGCCGCGTTCGCCGGCGGCAAGTATGCCGAGAACATTGCGGCGATCCGTGCGTCGGCCGTGGCAGCGCGCGGGTGAGTGGGTGAGTGGGAAACGGTGCTTGGCTTCAGCCTGGCACCTCCGCGGATTCGGCACTCGAGATTGCGGCAACCGCTGCGACACGGTGCCAGGCTGAAGCCGGGCACCTGTTTCCTAAAGCTGCCCGCCGTCGCCCCAGGTATCGAGCAGCGCACGATAGGCGGGGTCCTCGTATCGCGTCAGCAGGAACGACGGCGCGTACGCCGGCAATTCAGCGCCGACGACGTGGCGGGCGACGAGATCGCCGCCAGCGCACGCGGCCATGATGCCGAAGCCCGAATAGGCGCCGGAGACGTAGACGCCGTCGATGACCGTCGGGCCGATCAGCGGGCGGTTCTCGCGCGTCTTGACGTAGTAGCCGCCATCCACGTATGGGCGCGCGCCGCGCTCGACGTAAGCGCCAAGCCCCGGGATCATCGTCGTCATGCCGCGCAGCGTGATTTCGGCGTAGTGCTCGGGCTCGGGCAGCGGGAACACCACGTCGGCCGCGTGGTTCTCGTAGTTGAACAGCGCCAGCAGCGTCGTCGATGCGCTGCCGCCGTCGGGCCGGCCATGCGCGCCCCAGGGGAATTCTTCCGTCAGCCATCGGGTCGCTGAGTCCTCGCCGAGCACGGCGAGTTCCTCCGCGCTCCACGGCAGCCGCTGAGCATCGAGCCAGATCAGCATCGGCGCATCGCGCGGCACCACGCCGAGCGTATCGGGCAGGCTGATCTTGTAGTGGCGCTCGGCATAGATCGGCAGCTCGAGATCAGCGAGCGCCGCCGTCGACTTGAGGCCCGGACCGCAGGCGAGCACGAGGCGTGCGGCGTCGAGCGTGTCGCGCCGGCCCTCGCTCTCGATGTGCACACGGCGGAGCTTGCCTGCCGACGTCTCGATCTTATCGACGCGGCCACGCACGAGCCGCACGCCATGCTCGCGCGCGGCTTCCAGCATCGTCATGCCGAGCTGCTGGGCGCTCAGCCATCCAGCCCGCCGGGCATGCGCGACGACACACGTGTCGGGCGCGAGATAGGGGAAATGCTTTGCGATCAGCGCGCGATCGGTGATCAGATCGACGCCGTCGAGCGTGCGGTCGATGCCCGCCGCCGCTGCCGGCTGATAGCGCGATGCGGCGGTCTCGTGGCGGCGCACGGCGCCCGCGCCATGCCGTTCCGCGCGCGCGGCCATGTCGGCGAGCCACGCGATCTTGCCCGCATCGGCCGACGCGAACACATAGCCGCGCCGGTTCATGTTGATGCGATTGCCGGTCTCGTCCGCGATCTCCTCGAGCAGATCGATGCTGCGGTTCATGAACTGGGTGATCGCCGCGTCGGGGCCCGGCCACCAATTGCGATAGGCCTCAGTCGACTTGTCCGAGGTCATCGACAGTGGCGCCTCCGCCTCGACCAGTACGACGTTGCGGCAGCCGTGCTTGACGGCGAGATGATACGCCGCCGCTACACCGGCGATGCCGGCTCCACATACGACGATCGGCTCGCGCTGAACGAACATGGAAATGCGGTCTCCGGCTGCCACGGACGATTGGCTCCTTAGCACATCAGCCGATCGTGACGGTGGGTTCAGTCAAGCGTATTTCGCCTCAACCGGCGGCCTGATCGTCGTCGCGGCGAGCGCGCACGGGCGTCACGCTCGTGATCTCGGCCTCGGGGAAGGTCTCCAGCACGGACCTCAGAGCCGGATGCGCCTTCAGCACCTCGAGCTCGGCCGCCTCCCGCTCGCGACGGACCTCCCCGACCGGACGCTCGCCAGCCAGCCGACCGACGGCGACCATCCAACGCCGGCCGGTCCACAGGTTCAACCGCTCGCGCAGATGATTGGCGAGGGTCGCGGGCGCCGATTTCAGCAGGAAGATCTCGATGGCGCCGGCCGCGCCGTCGAACTTCACGAGGCTGATGTCCTCTTCCAGATGCAACTTCAGCCGCGCGTCGCGCTTGATGCCGGCGAGATCGACGACCTCCTGGAACGACTTCGGGTCGGCAACGAGGCGGGCAGCCGGCGACAACGGCGCTTCGTCGGCGTCCTCGCTGTCTTCGTCAGGCTCGATCGGAACGAGGCTTTCGGCCGCATCGAAGGCGCCGTAGTCCTCGAGGCTCGCGGGCGGCGGCGCCTCGTTGAGCGGACGGCGGTCTGCGCGCGGAGGTGCCTCACGGGCTGGCGTACTCCCCGCGCCTGCCGCCGGACGCCGCATCGTGCCGCCGCCGAGCGTGCGGATGATGTCCTCAGGCGTCGGCAGGTCGGCCGCATGCGCGATTCGAATCAGCACCATCTCGGCGGCTGCCTCCGCGTTGGGTGCACGCGCGACGTCCTCGAGGCCCTTCAACAGCATCTGCCAGGCGCGCGACAGCACGGCGAGCGAGATCTGACCGCTGAGCGTCGTCGCCCGGCGCTTCTCCTCGGCCGACAGACCATCGCTGCCGGCGTCCGAACCTGCCACCTTGAGCCGCGTCGTGGTGTGCACGGCTTCCGCGAGGTCGGCGAGCGTCTCGGCTGGATCCGCGCCGTCGCGATGCAGGGCGGCGAGCGACGCCAGCGCGTCGCCGGCCCGGCCCGCGAACAGATGCTCGAGCAGATCGAACAACCGCCCCCGGTCGGCGAGACCGAGCATGCCGCGCACTGCCTCCTCGGTGACAAGGCGCGCGCCCCCCTCACCAGCCATGGCAGATGCGATCGCCTGGTCGAGCACCGAGAGCCCATCGCGCACCGAGCCTTCGGCCGCGCGTGCGATGAGGGCGAGCGCACTATCCTCGGCCGTCACGCCCTCTTTCCCGACGATGCGCTCGAAGTGGGCCGCCAGCACCGGCACATCGACCCGGCGCAGGTCGAACCGCTGGCAGCGCGACAGCACCGTCACCGGCACTTTGCGGATCTCGGTCGTCGCGAAGATGAATTTGACGTGCGGCGGCGGCTCCTCGAGCGTCTTCAGGAGCGCGTTGAACGCGCTCTTCGAGAGCATGTGCACCTCGTCGATGATGAACACCTTGGTGCGCGCCACCATCGGCTTGTAGCGCGCGTTTTCTATGATCTCCCGAACGTCCTCGATGCCGGTATTGGAGGCGGCATCCATCTCGATCACGTCCGGGTGGCGGCTCTCGATGATCGAGGCGCAGTGAATGCCGAGTGCCGGCATGTCGACGGTAGGCTTCCCCGCCGTGGCCGGACCGTCATAGTTCAACGCGCGGGCGAGGATGCGGGCGGTCGTCGTTTTGCCGACGCCGCGAACGCCCGTGAGCATGTAGCCTTGCGCGATGCGGTCGGACGAGAACGCATTGCGCAGCGTCGTGACCATCGCCTCCTGGCCGATCAGGTCGTCGAAGCTCTGCGGCCGATACTTGCGGGCAAGCACGACATACGCCGCAGTCGCAGGGGCGGTCGTGGCGGGCGCAATTGGCGGCAGCAACGAGGTCGCGGACAGCGGCTCTGCAGGCTCGTCGGACTTTTTCTTGGCCATCGCTGGACGCCTCGTCGACACGCAGCAGCGAGGCTACCGGATTCCGGAAGACGACGCTTTACTGTAGCGGCTCCGCCGCATCCACGCGCCGGATGCGTGTGGGCATCTGGAGGCGCCACTTAGAATGAGAGGCTGACGAACGACCCGCGGCCTGATCGTTAGGGCTGCTTCCTTCCGGACCTGACCCAGTTGGCGAGGGACACGTCCGCCGCCAGCCTCCCGAGGTCTATCTAGCGGCCCGGCCGGGATCC
>JANOJW010000323.1:0-2893 GCA_031418955.1 Hyphomicrobiales bacterium
GCGGCAAGGGGCATGGCGCGCAACTCCTGATGGATCGATCAGATGCATAGCACACAGAATTCGGAATTCCAAATACTGAATTCGATTCGGCTGGCTGGATGTCGATGCTGCAAAGGGTCCCCGTCTACTTGGGGCGGCGCACCGAACCGTGGCTGATATGCGAGCACGGAACTTGTGCTTCGCTTGCCCTGCCATCTCAGTGGACAGGCCCCAACGCCGCCGCATTCAGGCCTCGTTCAGGACCTAGCGGGCATCCTCATGCGCCGTATGCTGGCGCTCCAATGTTTTGCCGCCGGTTCCGCTCCCGCCGCGAGGGTCCATGACCACCACGCTCCGCAGCTGTCTCGTCGCACTCGGGCTAGCGCTCGCGACCACAGCGGCGCCCGTTATCGTCGCCCCTGCCTTCGCGCAAAGCCCGCCGGGCGAGAGCGTCGATACCGAGGTGTTCTACCGCGAGCTCGACCAGCATGGGCACTGGTTCTCCCACCCGCAGTACGGGTACGTGTGGTCGCCGGATGTGGCGCGCGATTGGCGGCCCTACACGGTCGGCCAGTGGGTGTTCACCGAGGAGCATGGCTGGTACTGGCAGTCAGACGAGCCGTTCGGTTGGGCCGTGTTCCACTACGGCCGCTGGTTCCTCGACGACGATTCTGGCTGGGTCTGGGTGCCGGGTACCGAGTGGGCGCCGGCCTGGGTCGCCTGGCGGCACAGCGAGCAGCAGGTCGGCTGGGCGCCGCTACCGCCCGAGGCCGAGTGGCGCGGGGATAGCTTGAGCTTCTCGGAGCGGTATTATGAGAGCCCGCGCTATGTGGCCGCCTGGTGCTTCGTGCCGGTCGCGCTGCTGACGGCCCGCCGCCTCTACCGGCACGTGACACCGATCAACCGCAACCATCTGCACGTGCGCCAGACCAATTGGGTGCCGAGCCACCGCTTCGTCGACCGCCGGATCTATAACTCGGGCTTCGACCGCGGCCGCTACGAGCGCATCACCCGCCGTCCGCTCATCTCGGTGCAGATCGTCAATGCTGCCCGTCCCGGCGACTACGGCCGCCGCGGCAACAATCGCGACGTGGTGCAGGCCTATCGGCCGCAGTTCCGCGCCGTCGCCCCCTCGATTGCGCCGCCGCGCGTGATCGATCACCCGCGTCGCGACTTCGGCGGCGGGCGGCCGGGCTTCACGCGGCCAGGCGATCTGCCACCCAACCGCGGTTGGAACCGTCCGGGCGATCCCGCGCCGGGTCGTCAGGTGTCGCCCCCCGTGCAGCAGCCGGCAACCATTCCGCCGCCGCAGCCCCCGCAGGTTCGCATCACCCCGCCGCAGCAGCCAGCGACGATCCCACCGCCGGTGACCAGCCAGCCACCCGGACAGCCGCCGGTCCAACGCCGGTTGCCGCCCCAGGAGCGCAACATCCAGGCGTCGCCACCCGCACCGCCTGCCATTCGTCAGGTAACGCCGCCGCCTCCAGTGCAGCCGCCGCCCGTGTTCAATAGGCCGCCGGAAACGACGCCACCGCCCGTTCGTCAGGTGACGCCTCCGCCTCCGGTGCTGCCGCCGGCCGTTCGTCAGGTGACGCCACCGCCACCCGTGTTACCGCCGCCGGTGGTGAACCGGTCGCCGCCCAGCCAGCCGCAGGTCATCAACCGGCCGCCGCAGCAGCAGCCAGGCACCGGCGCCTCGCCTCCACCAGGGGGCCGTCAGGGCGGTCCTGGAGGACCGGGCGCGCAAAGTGGCGGCCAGGGTCCGCCGCGCGGCGGCTCGGGTCCGGCCACCCAGCAGGGTCAGGGTCAGGCTCCAGGAAAGGGCCAAGGCCAGAAGGATGGCCAGCGCAAGCGCACTCCGCAGGATCCGCCGGAACCCCAGCCGAAATGAGCGCCATGCGGCCCGGACATCCTCCGGGCCGTTCCGTTTCATGCCGCGGGCGGCTTCGGCATGCTCGTCTCGGCCTCGGGCGCCAGCGGGTCGACCCCAAACCGGTTGCGTCCAGGATCGCCGGGCAGGAACAGGAGCTCGATCAGCGGCCAAAACTGCACGAGCGGCACCAGCGTCAACAGCGAGAACCAACCCGACCAGCCGCGATCGTGCGCTCGCTTGGCGTAGAGGGCGAACGCGATCCACGTCGACAACAACAGAGCCACGAAGGTGCCGATCGCGACGACCGCCGCGGCGAGCTCATCGTTGCCTTTGAGCAGACGGTGGACGCCGACGAGGGTAACGACGCAAGCAAGCAGAACCGACAGGTTCAGCAGCGTCCCGAGCCAGAGCTTTGCCCGGTTGATGCGGCCCCTGAACGAGAACAGCAGTTGGCCGATCGGCATCCACTGGGGCTTGGCGTTTCGACCAGCCACACCTCCAGCAGGACTCGCCGGTTTCGCTGCGGCGACGGGGGCGGCCGCCGGTGGATTGCCCGGTCGCACTGCGCCTGCACCCGCGAGGCGGTCGAACCCGCTTCCTGTGGCGACCAGCGTCGCCGCAAACGGCGACGGCAACGGCGATCCAGCCGCCGCCACGGCCGTCGCCGTAACTGCCGCCCCGACCGTCGGCTCGTCGACAGGCGCTTGCCCGCTCATCGCCCGGCGCAGCGCCGCAATGCTCTGTGGCCGCTCGGCGGGCTTCAGGCGGAGCGCCTGATCGATGCCGGCGAGCAGATGCGACCCTGCGCCGTCCGGTCGCCCGGCAGCCGGCGAGAGCGTATCCTCGATCATGCGATGCGGGCTCGTCAGTGGCTTGACGCCGGTTGCCGCCTGATACAGCACTGCGCCGAGCCCGTAGACGTCGGTCCATGGACCCTGCTTGGGGCCCCCCTGACTGTACTGCTCGGGCGCCGAGTAACCCTCGCGCACTATTCCCGTCATCAACCGGCTGCGTCCTGCCACCGCCTGCCGGGCGGCGCCG
>JANOJW010000324.1:0-1625 GCA_031418955.1 Hyphomicrobiales bacterium
CCTGGATGCCGGCCGCCTCCAGAACCCGAACGTCGGCCAACTGCTCGGCGGGGCTGCCGGTCAAGGTGCGCCGGCCGCCTGACACCGCCGCCTCGGCGATTGCACTGACCGGCCACAGCACGACATGGGCGAGATGGATCGACGCTGGATCGCGGCCCATGCGCTTGGCCATCTCCTTGAACAGCAGCACGCCGCCCGCAAGGCGTTGAGGTGTGTCGAAGCGGTTCGCTGGATTGCTGGAGGCTGGATACCAGCCGTCGCCGAGCTTGATGGCGCGGCGCATGGCGGCCTCGCTCTCGCCGCCGATCCACACCGGTGGATGCGGCTTCTGCACGGGCTTGGGGCGAAACAGCACGTTCTCGAAATTGACGTGCTTGCCCGAGAACTTCGGGCTGTCCTTGGTCCACAGCTCCTTAAAGGCTGCAATGTATTCGTCGGTGACGCGGCCACGCTCCTCGAAGGGCGGAGCGCCGATCGCCTCGAACTCCTCCTTCATCCAGCCAGCCCCGCAGCCCAGGATCACCCGGCCAGCCGACAGCACGTCCGCCGTCGCGATCATCTTCGCGGCCAGAACAGGCTGGCGATGCGGCACCACCATCACCGAGGTCAACAGCTTCAGTCGCTTGGTGCACCCGGCGAGGAACGACAGCGTCGATAGCTGCTCGAGGCACTCGCCGATGGTCGCGGGCGCCCATTCGCCACCCTCGCTGTAGGGATAGCGCGAGGCGATGTCGCCCGGCACCACGACATGGTCGTTGACCGAGACGAAGTGGAAGCCGAGCCGCTCGGCCGCTTCCGCCACGCCGATATAGCCCTCGCGGGTCGCCATGGGCCCGCGGGAAAGAATGTTGACGCCGAACCGCATGGGGATCTCCGGAGAGTCGTTGTCGCTGTCGGGCCGACTTTAAGCAGGATCGAGCGCGTGATCCACCACTTCGCGCTTCGACGCTTTTGACCCTGAGCTGAACAGGATGCCGGCGGAGCAGTCGGACGCGTCCCCTCTCCCCGACGCTCTGCGCTCGACGGGGAGAGGGGTCATGTCGGAGGCATGCTTCCAGCATGACGTGAGGGGCGGCAGCGGGCACGACGGCCAGGGCAGCTCGACACTTGATTCCAGACGAGGTCGGTGTGATGTTCGGGTTGGGCAGCCATGGGCCACAGGTGCGGATAAGGGCGCCGGCAAATCGTCCGCTTTCGAGTGTCTCGGCGGCAACGCCTATATGGGCTCACGACACGAAAGTGCTGCGAGTGTACGGCATCTGGGAGACCTTACGCCGCCGGCATTGCCGGCGACCATCATTGCGCTTGCACCGGCCAGTCTCAGCAACAACACTGTTGGCGAGATCCTGAAACGCTTGCGGCAGCAAGCAGTGTGGGTGGCGCACATCGGAGGAGCGGACATGCTGAGGCGACTGGCAATTGCGTCGTTGCTCATGGTCATCGGGGCTACGGCAGCCCGGGCCGATGACCGACGGGATTGCTCGAACTTGGAAGGCGATGCCGCGATCAAGGCCTGCGATCGGGCCATCCGCCGGAACCCGAGGGATGCCTCCCTCTACTACAACCGCGGCATCCGCTACAATGAGAAGGGCGAGCACGACCGCGCGCTCGCCGACTACACCAAG
>JANOJW010000325.1:0-7650 GCA_031418955.1 Hyphomicrobiales bacterium
GCCGCATGGCGTTTTCCAGAATGCCGACCGCCAGCAGGCCCGCAAGCGAACCCCAGGCCGTCCCGACGCCGCCTTTGAGGCTCGTGCCCCCGAGCAGCACTGCGGTGATCACGTTCAGTGCCGCCGGCTCGCCGATGATCGGGGAGCCGGTGTTGAGCTGGCCGGCAAGCAGGATGCCGGCG
This sequence comes from Hyphomicrobiales bacterium, assembly GCA_031418955.1. Classification (GTDB taxonomy): domain Bacteria; phylum Pseudomonadota; class Alphaproteobacteria; order Rhizobiales; family Hyphomicrobiaceae. Next base: position 183 of record JANOJW010000325.1, read on the forward strand.
AGCCCCGCCGACAGCCCACATAGCGTGTAGCAGAGGATCTTCAATCGCACCGTCGCCACCCCCGACGAGCGCGCCGCCGCCTCGTTGCCGCCGAGCGCATGGATCTCGCGACCGATCCGGAACCGGGTCAGCAGGAGGTGGCCCGCCGCCGTCAGCGCCAGCAGCAGGATCACCGTCACCGGGATGCCGGCAACCGATGCCCGGCTCGCTTCCATCAGCGTCAGGTCGGCTCCCGAGACCGGCTCGGCGTTGGTGGCGGTCAGCACGGCCGCACGCACGATGATCATGGTCGCGAGCGTGGCGATGAACGGGTTGATGCGGAGGATGCCGACGAGGACGCCGTTGAGGCACCCGACGGCGCCGGCGGCCAGCATCGCGAGACCGGCGGCGGCGGGCAGTCCCCAATGCTCAGCGCTGACCACGATGACGCCCGCGAGCGCCATCACCGAGCCGATCGACAGATCAAAGCCGCCCGCCACCATGACGATGGTCATGCCGACGCACATGAGGCCCTCGATGGCGATCGCGGCGAGCACGCTGCGCAGATTGCCCGTGCTCCAGAACGCCGGCCCGATCAGTGCGCCCAAGAGCAGCGGCACGGCGACCAGCCAGATGGTGCGGTACCGCAGGAGAGGGTTCATCGCTCACCTGCCCGCACGCGCGCCTCGATGGCGATGGCTGCGAGCAGCACGAGACCCTGCAGCAGCAATTGCGCACTGTAGGGGAGGTCGAGTAGCCGCATGGCGTTGGCAACGACGCCGAGGATCAACACGCCAGCGAGTGTGTTCAGCGCATTGCCGTAGCCGCCGGTCAGCCGTGTGCCACCGAGCACGGCGGCGGTGAGCGCGGCGAGCTCGTAGCCCGCACCCGTCGTCGGGTCGAGATTGCGCACGCGGGAGGCGAGGATCACGCCGGCGAGCGCGGCCAGCAGCCCCGAGATCATGAAAGCCGCCGTCACCCGGCGCGCTGCCGGAATGCCGACCATGGCGGCCGCCGTCGGATTGCCGCCGACGGCTGCGATCTGGCGGCCAAATAGCGTCCGCGTCAGTACGAATTGCGCGATGGCGACCGTCGCCAGCAGCAGCCACACCGGCACCGGGATGCCGAGCACCGAGCCACCGCCGATCGCGACATAGGCGGCGGCCGCGCCATCGACGCGCACATGCTGGCCCGCGACCAGCAGCAGCGTTGCGCCGGTCAGCACGAACTGCATCCCGACGGTGATGATGATCGAGTTGGCGCCAAGTCCGCCGACGAGGCCGCCGTTGACCGCGCCGACCAGCAGCCCGACGCCGAGCGGCACCAGCACGGCGGCGATGGTGGCGCCTGCGCTCACCGGTTGCATCAGCAGCGAGACGATCGCCCCCAGCATCAGCGTCGCCCCGACCGACAGATCGAAATGCCCGCTGATCAGCACGATGGTGACGCCGATCGCGATCAGCCCGACGATCGAGACCTGGCGCACGATGTTGACGAGATTGCCAGTGGACCAGAACGGTTCGAGCGCGAACGCGAGGCCGGCGACGATCACGATCAGGATCAGCCACGCCAGATAGCGCCCGGCGCCGCGCGAGATCGCCTCGCGCCTGCCCGTCGCCTGCAACCCTGAGACGGGCCGCTTCTCAGATGCCGATGGCAAGGTCGCCGACACGCTTTTCGCTCACCGTTTCGCGGTCGAGCTCCCCCACGATTGTTCCCTCGCGCATGACGATCACCCGGTCGGCGAGCGCCAGCAGCTCGGGCAGATCCGAAGATACCACGACCACGGCGCGGCCACCGCGTGCATGCTGCCGCAGCAGGGCGTGAATCTCGGCTTTGGCACCGACGTCGATGCCGCGCGTCGGCTCGTCGACGATCAGCACCTTCGGGTCGAGCTTCAGCCAGCGGGCGAGGATCGCCTTCTGCTGGTTGCCGCCCGAGAGCGTGGTGATGCCCTGCTCGAGCGTGCGGGTGGCGATGCCAAGCTTCGCCACGCCGTCGGCCGCCGCCTGCCGCTCCTTGTCGCGCTGTATGACGCCGAGCGCACTGGTGTGGGCACCGGGAATGCAGATGTTCTCGCCGACGCCGAAGTTGGCGAAGATGCCCTCTTCCTTGCGGTTCTCCGGCACGAACCCGACGCCGGCGGCAATGGTGGCGCGTGGGTTGCCGCGCGGGATCTCGCGCCCGGCGATGCGCACTGCGCCCGCGTCCGGCCGGTCGATGCCCAGGATGCAGCGCATCACCTCCGAGCGCCCGGCGCCGACGAGCCCGGCAAAACCGACGATCTCGCCGGTCCGAGCGGCAAACGAGATGTCACGGAAGACGCCGGCGCGGCCGAGCCTCTCGACCTCGAGCATGACGCTGCCCGGCGTACCGCCGCTGCCGCGCTCGTCGTCGACGACCTCGCGCCCGACCATCAGCGTGACGATGCGGCCCGTGTCGAGCGCCGCGGTGTCGTAAGCTCCAACTGTGCGCCCATCGCGCAGCACCGTGACCCGCTCCGAGTTCGCCAGCACCTCGTCGAGCTTGTGGGTGATGAACACGATCGCCGTGCCCTGGCGCTGCAACTCGGCGACGAGTTGCCAGAGCCGCTCAGCCACCCGGGGCCCGAGCGACGACGTCGGCTCATCGAGGATCAGCAGGCGCGCAGCCCTCGCCACGCCGCGCGCGATCTCCACCATCTGCTGCAAGGCGATGGCTAAGTCACCGGCTCGCGCGTCGGCATCGACCCTGAGACCGAGCCGGTCGAGGATTGCGAGTGCGTTGGAGCGCAGCCGCGCCCGGTCGACGCGGCCGAGCGCCCGCGTCGGCATGTTGCCCAAGTAGATGTTCTCGGCGACGGACAGGTCTGCGATGATCGACAGCTCCTGGTGCACCACCGCGATCCCGGCCCGGCTCGCCGCCGCCGGGCTCGACGGCGCAAACGGTTGGCCATCGACGTGAATCGTGCCGCTGTCGGGGCGGAAATGGCCGGAGAGCAGCTTCATTAAAGTTGATTTGCCGGCGCCGTTTTCGCCGACCACGGCATGGCGTTGCGCGTGCCCGACCGTGAGCGTCGCATCGGAGAGCGCCACGGCATAGCCGAAGCGCTTGGAGACGCCGCGCACGTCGAGCAGCGGGGCAGCAGCCATGCTTTTCAGTCCCCGATGACGGGATGCTGCGTCATGGCGTTTCGGCAATGAGCAGATCTGCCACCGGCACCTCGAGCCCCGGGGGATCGAGCCGCAGCAGGCCCTCCGTTGGCTCGGACGGCGGCGCCAGCGTCTCGCCCTTGCGCCGATAGTGCAGCACCTGCCGCTCGGCGGGATCAATGATGATGTAATGCTCGATGCTCGGGACGCGGCCGTAACCCTCGACCTTGATCGACAGATCGCGGCGCATGCTCGTCGGCGTCGGCGACAGCACCTCGATGACGATAATCGGGTTCGGCACTTCGAGAGCGTCGCCTGGCGGCATTGGCAACGGCGCCACCGATGCGTCCGGCTCGTAGGCGCGGTCACGGGATATTCTGACGGAGGGCCCGTCCGGCATGGCATAGAAGGCCACGCTAGCCCTCTGAATTGCCGCATCGAGCGCCGCATACACGCGCTGCTTCGTGCGGACGTGATCCATGTTCTGCGGCGACATCTGGATGATCCTCCCGCCTTCGAGCTCGTAACGGCCCGGGTACTCCAGGCTCCAGCGCAGGAACTCGTCGACGGTCAGGCGTGTGGGCAGGATCACGTTCATGCCCGGCTCCTCGGTTCTGCCTCTCTCGCGGGCACTTCTATCACGGTATTCGCCGGGGTGCTCGTCATGCGCCGATCCGCACCGGCACCGTGCGGGGCCCGCGCACCTGACCCGCCGCCCAGGTCACCGGCTTCGTGGTCTCGAGCGTGAACTCGGGGAAACGCTTCAGCCATTCCTCGAGCGCCACCTGGATCTCCATGCGCGCGAGGTTTGAGCCGACGCAGCGGTGGATGCCGAGGCCGAACGCGGCGTGCCGGTTGTCCTGCCGGTCGATGATCACCCGGTCGGCGTCGGGGAAGGCGGCCGGATCGCGGTTGGCGGCGGGCAAGGCCAACAGCACCATCTCGCCAGCCTTCACCGGACAACCCGCGATCTCGCCATCTTTGCGCACCTGACGGGCCATGGTCACCGGCGCATAGGCGCGCAGGAATTCCTCGACCGCGGTGGTCATGAGTGCTGGCTCTGCAACGAGACGGCGGCGATCGTCAGGCGTCTTGGCGAGATGCCAGAGCGCTGCCCCGATGGTGCTCCAGGTCGTGTCGATGCCCGCGATCAGCAGCAGCCGCAACGCTCCGTAGAAGTGCCGCTCGGTGAGCTCCCGTCCATCGAAGCGCGCGCGCATCATGAAGCTGATGAGATCGGTGCCCTTACTGTCGATCTTGCTCTCGACGTGGCGCTTGAAATAGGCGTCCATCTCGCGCGACACGGCGACGAACGTCGCAGCGCTTTCCGGGGTGTCGTGGATGGTGTCGTCGAGTGAAATCTGGATCCAGCGGCGGAACAGATCGCCGTCGGTCTCCGGCACCCCCAGCATGGCGGCGATCACGCGCACCGGTACGTGCTGGGCGTACTGCACGGCCGCATCGCAGCTCCGCGCATCGCCGATCTGGTCGAGCAATTCCGCGCAGATGCGCCGCGTGACGGGAATATATGGCGCAATCGCCTGCGGCGTGAACGCCGGCAGCAGCAGCATGCGCGACGGCTTGTGGTGCGGCGGGTCCGAGGAGATCGGCGGCGTCGGCAGCGGCACGTCGGGAGGGTTGGCGCGGACCACCGGCCGGCGGTTCGAGAACGTCTCGGGGTCGTAGGCGACGTCGCGCACGTCGGCCATCCGCGTCGGCAAGTAGACGCCGCCGTAGCGCGTCGTGTGTGCGACCGGGCAGCGCTGGCGCAGGTCGTCCCAGATCGGGAACGGGTCCTCGACCCAGCGGGCGTCCATATGGTCGAAATCGGCGGCCCAATCGGTCACTGGGGGACGATCGGTGACGGGGGGGCGGTCGCTCATACTTCATCTCCTTGTCCAACGCGCACCAATCGAATGGCGAACTCGGGACAGTTGCGCACCGCCAGCGTCGCCTTCTCCAGCATGGCATCCGGCATGGTGTCGCCAGTCGCCGAGGCAAAGCCCAGGTCGTCGACCCGGAACAGGTCCGGCGCCAGCGCCTGGCAGCGGTTGTGCCCCTGGCACTTCTCCGGATCAACGACGAGGCGCCAGGCGGGCTTTAGCGGATCGGGCATGCGGTTTCTCCCTCTCCCCGTCTCTGCACTTGACGGGGAGAGGGGAGTCATGCTATCTTCCCTATAGGACAACGAATGAGCAAGCAGGGGCTGCACGCAATGGCAAAAAAGACTGTTCTTGTGGCCGGCGCATCGGGTCTCGTCGGTTACGCGGCCATGCGCCACTTCGGCAGCCTCCCCGACTGCGAGGTCATCGCGGTCTCCCGCCGCCGGCCCGACGAGACGTTCGGGGCACAGTTCGTATCGGCCGACCTCGAGGACCGGGCCGCCTGCGAGAAGATCTTCGGGGGCATGGGGCGGGTCACGCATGTGGTCTATGCGGCGCTCTACGAGGCGCCGGGCCTGATCGCTGGTTGGCAGGAGGCCGACCAGATCGCCCGCAATGACCGCATGTTGCGCAATCTGATGGACCCGCTGCTCGGCGTCGCCCGCGGCTTGCGCCACGTCTCGCTGCTGCAGGGCACCAAGGCCTACGGCGTCCACGTGCGGCCGATGCGGGTGCCGGCCCGCGAGGATCGCTCCGAGGCGCGCGACATCCCGAACTTCTACTGGAACCAGGAGGACTTTTTGCGCGAGCGCCAGAGGGGCCAGGATTGGGCGTTCTCGATTTTCCGCCCCGTGCTGATCTTCGGCTATTCGACAGGCAGCGCCATGAACCTCATTCCGGCGCTGGGGGCCTATGCGGCGCTGCTGAAGGACGCGGGCGAGCCGATGTACTTTCCCGGTGGCCCTGAGCGCATGGCGCAGGCGATCGACGCCGACGTGCTGGCCCGCGCCATCGCCTGGGCGGGTGAGGCCGAGACCGCGCGCAACGAGGCCTTCAACGTGGCGAACGGCGACGTGTTCACCTGGCGCAACGTGTGGCCTGCCATCGCCGATGTGCTCGGCATGCCGGCGGGTGGTGACAAGCCGATGAGCCTGGAGGCCGACGTCATGCCGCGCCAGGCCGACTGGGCCCGGATCGCTGCCCGCCACAATCTCGTCGAGCCGGACCTGAAGAAACTGGTCGGGCTGTCGTTCCAGTACGCCGACTTCCAGCTGGGATTTGGCCGACCGGTTCCCGGTGCGCCGACCTTTTCCTCGACGATCAAGCTCAACAAGGCAGGCTTCACCGAGGTGATCGACACGGAGGCGATGCTGGTGAAGTGGTTCCGGCAATTCCAGGAGCGATGCCTGCTGCCGCCGCGGTGAGGTGTGACTCTCTGTAGCGCCTTCAGTTGCCCACCCGCAACCGGCGTGGTGCCACGGCCGAACAGAAATACGCCAAGTTGGCGCTTGACAGATGCGTATCGGCCACTAGGAAGCAATTACGCAACAACTGGACTCAGTTCCCCAGCTTAGGCCGGGCACGGTCGCCGACATCGAAGCAGGCGCGCGCCTCACTGATGACGCCTGAGAGGCTGGAGTAGAGTTTCCGCGTTCCGAAGGGCAACGATGACAACCCTCAATCCGATCCTGGCCAAGGTGTTCCGGGGACCGCTGGATCTGAACGGACCCGTGCTCGGGCGCATCTTCTATCTCTTCGAGTATGCGAGAGCCTCCATCGAGGAACGGTTCGAAGCGTTCGATGCACGATTTGGCACCGATACATCAGCGCCCGTCTTCGAGCGCAACCAGCAGACGTCAGTGCACTTCTACGTGCCGACGACGGCGTCCGTCATCTACCAGATCCTGAACTCTATTCCGGTCCAGCCAGACAAGAGCGTGTTCGTGGACATGGGGTCGGGCAAAGGCCGGGCCCTGCTCGTCGCTTCGGAGTTCCCGTTCGCGAAAATCGTCGGCGTCGAACTCTCGGAGCAGCTGCATCGCATCGCGCAGGAGAACATCAGGCGTTACCGGCCAGCTTCCCAGCGGTGCACGGCCTTCGATCTGCAGTGCATGGACGCACTCGACTATGCCTACGGGGACGAGCCGCTCGTGCTGTTTCTCTTCGATCCGTTCGGGCGCGAGATCCTCGAGCGCGTCATCGCCAAGCTCGAAGCCTCGCTCAAGGCGAAGCCGCGCGAAGCCTACATCGTCTACGTCTATCCGCAGTACGAGGATCTGCTGCAGACCTCTCCCTCCCTTCGCAAGGTCCAGGCCGGCGGCCCGAAATGGCAGCCCTGGAGCCAGTATGTCGTGTATTCGGCTTCGGTGTCTGAGAGCCTGTCTCGGAGGTTTTCGTATGGTTTCACGGTCCAAGCTCGAGTCGATCCGCCAGGAGGAGGCCGCAGCTCGTAGCCCAGCTACGGGCAAGGCCTCC
>JANOJW010000326.1:0-5496 GCA_031418955.1 Hyphomicrobiales bacterium
TGTTTGGCGTTCTTGGCTGAAGCTTCCGCGATCATTTTCCGCCAGGGCGTGCCCTCGGCATAGAACCATTGTTGATTGCGCAGCGCGGTGTTGAACTGACCGACAATGGCCTTGCCGTCGCCGACGAGCGCCACCTCGGCCGGCACGTTCTGGCCAATGGCCTCCGGCGCGATGTCGAGCTGGATGATGCGCACGCCCTTCTTGAAGCGGGGCGGCAAGCCGTAGTGCATGATCCAGTTGAGGCGAGCGCCCATCACGAAGATGACGTCGGCCTCCTTCAGCGCGGTGGAGCGCGCCGCGCCGACCGACAGTGGGTGGCTGTCGTCCATCACGCCCTTGCCCATCGGCGAGGCGAGGAACGGCAGCTTGGTGCGCTCGATGAAGGCGCGCACCTCGTCCTCTGCGCGCGACCAGGCCATGCCCTTGCCGACGATGACCAGGGGCTTTTCCGCCGACTGCAGCGCGGCGATCGCCTTCTGGATGTCCTCGGTCATCGCCATCGAGCGTGGCGGCTCGGCGGATTTCGGCGGGAAGTCGAGCTTGTCGTCGTCCACCTCGCCGCGGATGATGTCGTCGGCGATGTCGAGGTAGGTGGCGCCAGGGCGGCCGTAGATCGACTGGCGGACGGCTTGTTCGACATAGAAGGGGATGCGGTGCGTATGCTCGATCGCATGCGCGAACTTGCAGAACGGCGAGGCGATCTGGACCTGCCGCTCTTCCTGGAAGCCGCCCATGCCGTTCTGGTAGGTCGGCGAGGCGCCGCCGATGCCGATCATCGGCCAGCAGTTCTGCTGCGCGTTGGCAAGGCCCGCCAGTTGATGCACGACGCCGGGACCCGACACCGTGAGGCAGGCGCCGGGACGGCCCGTCAGATAGCCAGCCGCCTGCGCCGCATAGGACGCCGTCTGCTCGTTGCGCATGCCGAAGTACTTGATGCCAGCCTTCTGCGCTTCCGCCGCGATGTTCTGCACCGGGAAGCCGACGATGCCGAACATGTAGTCGACGCCCTGCTGCTTGAGGGCCCGCGCCATGATCTGCGCGCCATTGAGCTTGGCCATGAAGTCTCCTCCCGATGCGGACGCAAGCTGGCAGTGGCCGAGGAATTCGGCTGAGCCCCGCGCCCCGATGCATGAACACGGACGCCAACATGGCACAGGATCGCCACGGCTGGGAACCGCTTCGATGCGGCGGTCCACGGTGGGCGGGTGTGCGCCTCCGGCAAGGCTGGCTCACCTTGCAGCCCAATGTGAAGCGGACGGACCTCTGGGACGTCTGATCAAGATCAGGCGCGCTTTGCTCTGGATGCCCCCGCACCAACCCGCACGGATGCGCCGCTTGGTGCGGGTGGCGGCTTATCGGGGCCGAAGGTGGACTTGATTGGCCGTGGCCGCCAGATGGTCCACTTTGGCATGCTCCCTCGTGTCCGCCATGACGAGGGATTGAGACCATGTCGAGTGACGACGCCAAGCGCCCGGACCTTGCCGCCGGAGCTGGACACGCCGGCACGATGATCGCGGAAGCGGTGGCCAATCATCGCCGCCGCACCGGCGAGCCGCCGCGAGCCTCGCAGACGCCGGCTGGGACAACTGGCACGCTCGCGACCGGGACTGGGACCGGGGCATCACCACCGACCGTCGTCGCGCCCATGCCCCGAGGTTTCGCGCTGTTCTGCGGCGTGATCTATCCAGCCCTCGTCATCCTCATCGAGGCGACGACGCGGTACTGCGCCAAGAACCTGTTCGATCCGATGCCGACGTGGTGGCACACCGCATTGCTCGCCGCCGTGCCGATCGCCAATCTCATCGCCTGGGTCACGCTGTATCGTCAGTCGAATGAAGCGCCCCGGCTCGTCGCGGCGGCCAATGGGGCAGCCGTCGGCGTTGCGGCGTTCTATGCGCTGGCCTTCCTGCCGATCATGCCGCTCGCCGTCATCGCCATCCTGATCGGCCTCGGCCTCTTGCCGCTGGCGCCGGCGTTCTCGCTGTGGGCCTCGCTCTCGCTGACCGGAGCGCTCAAGTCGCGTCATCCGGCCGGGCACCGCTTCGCCAAGCCGTTCGCGGCGGGCCTGGGCATCGCGCTCTGCGGCATCGTCGCCACCGACGTGCCACTGATCGTGACCCGCCATGGCGTCTCGCTCGCGATGTCGAACGACACCACCGAGCGCGAACGCGGCATCGCGCTGCTGCGCCGCTTCGGCAGCCGCGATCTGCTGCTGCAGATGGGCCAGGGCCACGTGCGCCAGGCCGTCGGGCCGCTCGCCTTTTTGATGTCCTGGGAGGGGGTCTTCAATGGCCGCCTGCCGCGCAATGGTCACGTGCCGCATCTGGCCGCGCGCGAGGTCCACTACCGCGTCACCGGCGAGCCGTTCTCGATGCCGGCGCGCAACGCCACGCCCGCCGCGCTGGCCGCAATGCGCACTTTCGATCGCGATCTGGGCGGTACGGCGGTCGGCGCCACGGTTCCGGGTCTCACGCTCGCGTCATCCCGCATCGACGGCTCCATCGCGGCCAACGATGCCGCAGCCTATATCGAGTGGGTGTTCGAGGTGACCAACGCCACGTCCGCTCTGCAGGAAGCACGTATGACGCTGGCGCTGCCGCCGGGCGGCGTCGTCGCCCGCGTGACGCTGTGGGTCAACGGCGTCGAGGAAGAAGCCGCGTTCGCCGGCCGGGCCCAGGTGCGCGCGGCCTACGAGCGCGTGGTGCGCCGCTCGCAGGACCCGTTCCTCGTGACGACCGGCGGCGCCGACCGCGTGCTGGCGCAGGCATTTCCCGTGCCCCCGAACGGCGGCACCATGACGTTCAAGGTCGGCATCACCGCGCCGCTCGAGTTCGAGAACGCGGACGGCGCCAAAGCGCGGCTGGTCATGCCGGCGATCATCGACCGCAATTTCGGCTTCGGCGAGGGCTTGCGCCATTCGGTGTGGATCGAGAGCAAGCGGCCGCTCGCCACCGCCACGGTCGGGTTGCATGCAGCACCGCTCGGTGCGGGCACGCGCCTCGTCGGCGAGATCTCGGATACGAGCCTCGCGCGCACGCGGCCGGTGATCCTGGTCGAGCGCGATGCGTCACACCGCATTGCGCAGGCGGCAAACCCGGAGACCGGCGCCGCGATGCAGGAGATCATGGCGCTGCCGGTCGCCGCCGCCGACACGCTGATGCTCGTCGTCGACGGCTCGATGAGCGCCGGCCCGCACGTCAAGCCGATCCTCGCCGCGCTCGCCGCGCTGCCCGACGGACTGCGCGTCGGTCTCGTGTTTGCGGGCGAGACCACGCGCTCATTGGCGCCCACCCCGTGGTCGCCGCAACACAAGGCTGCAATCGCGAGCCTGCTCGCGTCGGGCGACTACGTCGGCGGCGTCGACAACACCGAGCCGCTGATCACGGCAGTCTCCAATGCCGGCCGCGGCGAGCGCACGCACGTGCTGTGGATCCATGGGCCCCAGCCTGTGCGCTTTGCTTCGACGAAGGTGCGGCTCGAGCAGGCCGCCGCGCGGGTCGCCCGAGCCCCGCAGCTCTCGCTTTACGCGCTGGTGCCCGGCCCCAACCAGCTGCTGATCGACGCGCCGTGGACCATCGACGCGCGCGACATCCCAAACACCGGCGACGTGACGGCGGATCTGACCCGCGCCCTGCGCCGCATCGCCGGTGTCGACCCCGTGCCGGCCGTCCGCCGCACGCTGCTGGCGGGAGCGGATCCCGATCAGGCGAGCGAGCCGCATCTGCCGCCACCGGTGGCGACCGTGCCGAAGGGCTCCGAGCATCTCGTGCGCCTCGCCGCGCACGAGGAGGTGCTGCGACTGGTGCGCTCAGGCAAGCCCGCTCACCGCGACGCGGCGGTACAGCTCGCTGGCGCGCATCGCCTAGTCACGCCGGTCAGCGGCGCTGTCGTGCTCGAGACCAAGCGGCAATATCAGGAGGCGGGCCTCACGCAGGGTCACAAGGGACAAGCCGGCAACGTCCCGACAGTCCCTGAGCCGCACGAGTGGGCGCTGATCCTGATGGCCGCAGCCGCACTCGGCTGGTTCCTGCTGAAGGGACGCAACGGACCGGCGGGCGACATGGCGGGAGCGGCGTGATGCGCGCCGACGCCGTCATCCTCATCCTGCTCGCCGCGTTCTGGGAAAGCTGGCGCTGGCTGATCCAGCGCACCTGGCCGACGCCCGACGAGTCGATCACGCTTGTCGTGACCATCGCGATCGTCACGGGGAGCGTCGCGCTGCGCCTGCGCGACGGCGGCACGCTGCGGCCACTCCCCGTGCTGCCGTTCGCGGCCGCGCTCGTCGTCTACGCGTTGGCCATCGCATCGGGCGCGGTGCCGTCGATCATCTGCGCGGCGCTGGCGGTGACCACCACGCTGGCCGCCATCTATGTCGCGGGCCACCATCGCGCGCCGCCGGTCGCCTTCTGGGGACTGTGCTGCCTGGTGCTGCCCGTGGTGCCGACGCTGCAGTTCTATCTGGGCTACCCGATGCGCGTCGTCTCCGCCGCTTTGACGGTGCCGCTGCTGAAGCTCAACGGATTTGCCGTCTCGCTCGAGGGCACCGCGCTCGTCTGGCGCGGCGAGCACATCCAGTTCGACGCGCCGTGCAGCGGCGTCACCATGGCCTGGGCCGGCATGCTCCTCGTATTCGCAGTGGCGACGGTGCAGGATTTCGATCAGCGCCAACTGCTCCGCGCCGTGCTCGCCGGGCTGCGGCTGCTGCTCGCGGCCAACGTGCTGCGCGCGGCGAACCTGTTCTACATCGAGGCGGGCGTGCTGCCGATCGGCGGCGAGGCGCTGCATCAGGGCATCGGCCTCGCAGCCTTCGGCCTCGCGCTCGCAGGCCTAATCTGGCAACTCCGGAGGCAGATGCGATGCGTCGCGTGATGACATGCCCTGCCCTCTTTTTCCTCGCCGCGCTGCTCGCGGGGCTGGCGCCGTTTGCCGCGCGCTCGCTGCCGTCGGCGGTCGGGGCGGATGCGTTTCCAGGTTGGCCCGCCGCTTACGAAGGCAAAACCCTCACGCCGCTGCCGGTGACCGAGCGCGAGGCGGCACTGGGCAAAAGCTTCCCCGGTCGCGTCGGCCGCTTCACGGACGGCCAGCGCGAAATCATCCTGCGCTGGGTCGCCACGCCGACGCGCCAGCTCCACCCGTCGGCCGACTGCTTCAAGGCGATCGGCTATCGCATCGAGACACGCCCGATGCGGCTCTCAGCCAACGGCCGCCCGATGAGCTGCTACCGCGCGACAAGCCATCGCGACGCGTTCGAAGTCTGCGAGCAGGTGACGGGCACCGCAGGTGGCTCCTGGCCCGACGTCTCGGCCTGGTACTGGCACGCGCTGTGGCGCGGCCGCGGCGCCGAGGCGTGGTGGTCGGTCGTCGTCGCCGAGAAGGCGGCGCGGCCTTGAGGATGCGCACGCCGCCATCAGCCGCCATCAGGACCATGAAATACCTTCTTCGTCGCCTCGTCAGGCGAAGTCGTCGTCGGGCATCGCGATGAAGTTGAAATTGAAG
>JANOJW010000327.1:0-18947 GCA_031418955.1 Hyphomicrobiales bacterium
GTTGCTCCTTCGGCGCCGGCACGAACACGCTACGCTATGCCGGTCTCTTCCGCGGTCATCGAATGGCTGGTTGCAGACTAGCCACGCTGTCGCAGTTGTCAACGCGGGCGGCGCAGCCATTGCCATGCGAGCAGGCATCGGTGAAGGTAACGCCCACTCGCCACCTCAACAGACCGCCGGTCCATGCTCTCCTGGTTCAAGCGCAAGCCGACCGTTCCCGTGCTCCGCTTCACGGGGCCCATCGGCATGGCGACGCCGTTGCGCCCGGGGCTGTCGCTCGCGACGGCGGCAAACGCCATCGAGAAGGCGTTCAAGGCTTCCAAGACGCCCGCAGTCGCCATTTCGATCAACTCGCCGGGTGGCTCACCCGTGCAGTCGCACTTGATCTACAAGCGCATCCGACAGCTCGCCACCGAGACCGGCAAGAAGGTTCATGTGTTCTGCGAGGACGTGGCAGCGTCGGGTGGCTATTTCCTGGCGCTTGCCGGCGACGAGATCCACGCCGACCCGTCGTCCGTCGTCGGCTCGATCGGCGTCATATCGGCAGGCTTCGGCCTCGACAAGGCCATCGAGCGCCTGGGCGTCGAGCGCCGTGTCTACACGGCGGGCCTCTCGAAAGGCTCGCTTGATCCGTTCCTGCCCGAGAAGTCCGAGGACGTGGAACGGCTGAAGGCGCTGCAGCGCGACGTGCACGACCTGTTCATCGGCATCGTCAAGGAGCGGCGCAGCGCCAAGCTCAATGGTCCCGACGCCGAGCTGTTCTCCGGCGCCTTCTGGTCGGGTCCTCGCGCCCACGAACTCGGCCTCGTCGACGGCCTCGGCGACATGCGCTCGCGCATGCGCGAACTCTACGGCGAGACCGTGCGTCTTCAGGTGATCCCGATGGAAAAGCGCAGCTTGCTCTCACGGCTCGGCCGCAGCGCCGCGCCCAGCCTGCCGCTCGGCTCGATCGGGCAGAGCCTCTCGTCCGGCCTGACCGACGACGCGATTTCGGCCCTGGAGACGCGCGCCATGTGGTCGCGTTTCGGACTCTGACGTTACGGCACGGCAGTCCGCTCAGCGCGACAGCCTGAGGTCGGTCAAGTGCGCCGCAATCCGCTCGAAGGCATTCATCAGCTCCGCTGCGTTCCCCGCGTCATAGAACTGACCGGCACTCGACGCGCAATTGCGCAGCAGCGGCAGCACTTCGGCTGGGGCCTCGTAGCCGATCGTGTACACGAGAATGCCCTGCGCTTTGATGTTGGTGCACAGCCGCGCAGCCTGCTCCGCCGACGTGCCGTTGTCTGACTCATAGCGCCTGTTGAACATGCCGTCGGTCATCAGGATGACGGCCTTCTGCGTGCGTCTGTCGCTGTACGGGCGCGGCGCGCTCTCGGCCGGCCAGACCCTGTCCCAAAGCGGCGACACGAGATACCAGGCCCAGGCGATCCCAAGATGCCCGGCTGTATAGCCGTCGGCCGCCAATGCCCCGATCCGCGTGTGCAATGTCGCTTTGTCCGCCGTCATGGCCAACACTCGGCTCGCCGGACACCATGTCGACGCCGTCGGGAAGCGGTGGGCGCCGACCGGGGCATGATCGGTGAAGGCGTGCGGTCCGGATCTCTCCGTGACGCACGTCTCGCCGTCGGTGGTCACGTCGCCCGAATACTCGCCGACGTTGAGCGACGTCGAATAGGGCGCGAGGCCGATCCTGACCGTTTTGCGCGCATCCGGAACGGCGGGAATGAGACGATCCACGAGCGTGCTCGCCGCCGTACGCAACGTTCCGATCTTGTCGAAGTCTTCCATCGAGCCCGAAACGTCGAGCATCATCCCGAGCTCGATGTTCTTCAGGCCGAAAGTCGCAGATACCCGCCGATTGACCTCCCATCGGGGATAACCGGCCAGCACCGCGATGTAGGTCGTCACGTGGGTCGTGAGGTCGACCGTGACCGTATCGTTCTCGCGATCTATCGCGACCACGGGCGTTACCGTCGTGATGCCGCGTCCCGACTCCGGCGACATGTGCGCGTTCACATAGCGGCCGACGATGTCGCGCACCTCCTCGTCCGTGATCTCGCGCTCGCTCATGGCCTTTGCAGCCGCCAGAGCCGCCGAATCGAGAACACTCGTGACTTTGTTGGAGGCGTAGTAGCCGCGCGCCCCGTCGATCGCGAGACCGGCGATCAGCACGATGATGAAAATCGTGAACGCGAAGATCAGCGCGATTCCGCCGCCGTGGTCGCGACGCCATGCGCCGAGCGTTCGGCGCATGATCTGCCAGCTGTACGATCTCGCCATGGCTCTACGTCTCGTCGCGGTAGGCCCTTCCGGTATCGGAGGGGCGCGTGAGGGCAGTTGCGACGAGCGTAGCGGAACAATATTCTCAATTTGTTTTTGACATGCCGATTTTTCGCAACCTTCGCGTTAACAGGTCGCAAAGAATTGCGGGAGCAACTGGACCAGGCTTTGCCACCGCCCACGATCTTCCTGGCCTGCAGCTCCGCGATCGGCCAGACGGACTTTTTTGACGCCTCCTCTTGGAACCGATAGCGTTGCAGCAACACCAGGGACGGGGATGAGACACATGCGAAAGAATGCCAGCGCCGCACTTGGCGTGTCACTTGCGCTTGCCGCTGCCGCTGGCATCGCGCAGCCGGCCGAGGCACAGGCCCCGAAATTCCCCGAGCGGCCGGTCACAGCCGTCGTCGGCTTCCCGGCGGGCGGCGGCACGGATCTGATCGTTCGCGGCATGCAGCGTGCCTACGAGCGCGCGCTCGGCCAGACGCTGGTCGTCCGGAACGTGCCGGGTGCCGCCGCCACCATCGCTGCGACCGAAGCGGCCGGCGCCATACCTGACGGCTATACGCTGCTTGCCATCTCGAATGCGCTGATCATCCAGCCGCACCGCATGAAGCTCACTTACGACGCGAAGGCCTTCGAGCCGATCTGCCTGATCGCCGACACGCCCTTGGTGCTGATCACCACAAAGACTTCGAAGTTCAAGTCGGTCGCCGATCTCGTCGCTGCCGCCAAGGCGGAACCGGGCAAGGTGCCCTACGCCTCACCGGGCGCCGGCAGCGCGCTGCAGCTCGGCATGGCCGCGCTCGATCACAAGCTGGCGCTGAAGCTGAAGCATGTGCCGTTCAAGGGCACCTCGGAGATGATCCAGGCGATGCTCGCCGGCACTCTTGACGTGACCACGGGCCAGCCGACCACCGTGCAGCAATACGATCTCGTCGCGCTCGCCTCGCTGTCGGCAACGCGCATCCCAGGCTTCGAGAGCATTCCGACCGTCACGGAGGCGACCGGCACCGAGGTCATCTCATCGATCTGGACCGGCCTCTTTGCGCCGCCGAAGACGCCTAAACCCGTGATCGACGCGCTCGACGTCGTCTGCAAGGCCGCGCTCGCCGACAAGGAGACGGTCGACCACTTCACCAAGCAGAGCCAGCCGATCACCTATCTGGGCGCTGCCGCGTTCCGCAAATTCGTCGACGAGGACTACGATCGCACCCGCGACGTGATGCAGGCCGCCGGCCTCAAGACGCATTGAGGGGCGGACGGACGTGCGCATGACGCAACAGATCGCATCGGGGCTCTTTTTCCTCTTGTTCGGGGCCGCGTACTTTTGGCTCGCGACGGATCTTGCCATGGGGACCGCCGCCGACATGGGCGTCGGCTACACGCCGCGGATGCTCGCCGTCGGCAGCATGGGGATCGGCGCGATCCTGCTCAGCGTCGGCGCGCTTGGCCGGGGCAACCGTGAGCCTGTGTCGCTCGCAGTCAAACCGCTACTGCTCACCACGGCGATGGTCGCTGGCTTTGCGCTGTTGCTGCCATGGTTGGGACTGCCGCTCACCGTGATCGCTTGCGTGTTGCCGGCCGCGCTCTCCGGCGAGAAGTTCAACTTTGGTTTGTTGCTGCTGATCGCCATTGGACTCGCCGTGTTCACGACGCTGCTGTCCGCCTGGGCGCTGAAATTGCAGAT
The DNA here is from genome assembly GCA_031418955.1 of Hyphomicrobiales bacterium. Taxonomy (GTDB): domain Bacteria; phylum Pseudomonadota; class Alphaproteobacteria; order Rhizobiales; family Hyphomicrobiaceae. The sequence goes on from JANOJW010000327.1 coordinate 3,971, forward strand.
CCCGATCTGGCCCGATCTGGCGGGGTTCAAGTTTCCGGGATCGGGACCGCGCTGATGGATCTCTTTTCGAACCTCGGCCTGGGCTTTGCCGCCTGCCTCAAGATCGAGTGGATGACCGAGCCGCTGTTCGGAACGCTGATCCCGGTGCCGATCAACATCTTCTACTGCTTCCTCGGCGCGCTGTTCGGCACACTGATCGGTGTGCTGCCTGGGATCGGGCCGCTGGCGACCATCGCCATGCTGCTGCCGATCACCTTCAAGCTCGACCCGACCGGCGCGCTGATCATGCTGGCCGGCATCTTCTACGGCGCCCAGTACGGCGGCTCGACCACCGCGATCCTGGTCAACCTGCCGGGTGAGGCCTCGAGCGTCGCAACCGCCATCGACGGCTACCAGATGGCCCGCCAGGGCCGCGCCGGCGCCGCGCTGGCGACCGCCGCGCTCGCCTCGTTTTTCGCGGGCTGCGTCTCGACGCTCGTCATTGCGGTCGCCGCGCCGCCGTTGAGCCGGATGGCACTCCTATTCGGGCCCGCAGAATTCTCCGCGCTGATGATCCTGGGCCTGGTCGCGGCCGTCGTACTGGCGTCCGGATCGATCATCGCCTCGATCGGCATGGTCATGGTCGGCATGATGCTCGGCCTCGTCGGCACCGACGTGACCACCGGCGAGCAGCGCTTCACCTTCGGTATCCGCCAGATCCACGACGGCATCGATTTCGTGGTCGTCGCGATGGGACTGTTCGGCATCGCGGAGGTGATGTCGAACCTCGCCGACAAGCACGCCCGCAGCGCGGACAGCGCGAAGATCGACAGCCTGATGCCGACGCGCGATGATTTCCGTGCAGCCGCTCCTGCCGCCATCCGCGGCACCATTCTCGGCACGCTGCTCGGCGTGCTACCGGGCGGCGGGGCGCTTGTCGCTTCGTTCGCCTCCTACAGCCTCGAGAAACGCACCGCCGCCGACCCGAGCCGCTTCGGCAAGGGCGCCATCGAGGGCGTCGCTGGACCCGAGGCCGCCAACAACGCCGGTGCACAGGCGAGCTTCATCCCGATGCTGTCGCTCGGCATCCCGCCCAACGCCGTGATGGCGCTGATGATCGCGGCGATGACCATCCACGGCATCACGCCGGGGCCGAAGTTCATGACCGACAAGCCGGTGCTGTTCTGGGCCATGGTCGCCAGCATGTGGATCGGCAACCTGATGCTGGTGATCCTGAACCTGCCACTGGTCGGCATCTGGGTGCGGCTCCTGCGCATTCCCTACGCCTATCTGTTTCCCGCGATCCTGGTGTTCTGCGCCGTCGGCGTCTACACCGTGAACTACCGCGTGTTCGACGTCGCGATGATGGCCGGTGTCGGCATCTTCGGCTATGTGCTGCGCCGCATCGGCTGCGAGCCGGCGCCGATGATCCTAGGGTTCCTACTCGGCCCCATGCTGGAGGAGCAGTTCCGGCGCACGCTGCTGCTCTCCGACGGCTCACTCGTCGTGTTCGTGCAGCGCCCGCTCGCCGCAGCGCTCCTCGGCGTGACGGTTTTGCTGTTGCTCGTGATGGCGCTGCCCAACCTGCGCAAGAGCCGTGAGACCGTGTTCAAGGAGTAGCTCAGGCTCTCCTTGCCTCGAGTGCGGTCAGCAACGAGGCGTGCAATCGATCCCCGGGATCGAAGTTCTGCATGAGGGTCCGCACCACGCCCTCATGTCGGTTCCGATACTCGGTTGCTTCAGCCACCTCGCCAAACCTCTCACTGATCTCTGCCGCTGTCAGATAGACGCGCCACGCGGCGAGCGGCAGATCCGCATTGCCGAGGGTGGCGAGGGCGAGGGAGAGTTGAGTACGGGCATCTCCTGGATCATTCGCTGCAAGGGCGATGCGTGCCAACAGACCATAGGCCAGCGCCAGATGGTTTTGATCGGGCGCTGGTGCCGCGTAGTCACGAAGCTGGTGGGCGCGGGCTCGGGCCTGAGCAATGTCGCCAAGCAAAAGGCAGCACTCCGAGAAACAGTGATAAAGCTGGGTGTATATCGTGAAATCCAGTCCAGTGCCTTCGGCTTCGAGCCGACGCTGGACATCGTCGATTTGCTGAAGAGCACGGCGAGGATCACTCAAACCCGCGAATGCTTTCGCCAGGACGGCGCGCTGGAAGAAAAATGCGAATGGGTTCTCGGCGAGTATCGCGTCGTCGATCCCGTCGCAAAGCCCGCGTGCACCCTGGAAATCCATCGCCTCGACACTCAGCCAGGCAAACGTCAGCCGACACAACGCGCTGGCCGGTCGGTTTGCGTTTTTCTCCGCCATGGCCATGGCTGCAGCGGTCTCCCGCTGCAAATCGCGCCATTCGCCAAGGTGGATCTGCGCGGTTGCCTCCAGGACATTGAACAGGACGAACATATAGACGTCTCCGGCCTCTCGCGTCAGCCGCTTGCCTTGCGTGGCCGCCAGGCGGCATTCCCGATAGCGCGATCGCGAGCACTCGATGATGCCCTCGATCCCGTACCGGCGGATCAGCGTGGCGTGGTCCTGCGCGCCAACCGTCGAGCTGATCGCCTTGAGGCAAAGCGCGGCGTCTTCCTCCCGCCATCCGTTCAAATAGAGGTTGATGCTGGCGCTGCCGCCTTGCACCAGTGCCTTGAAGCCGTCATCCTCGAGCGCGTGACTTTTTGCGAACGCCTCTTCCGAAGCGCGAATGCAAATTCGCCGGTCGGCGTGCAGGCAGAACCGGCTCACGGCCGACAAGCCGCTCACCTCTTGGCGAAGTTGGCCCGCTGCCGCGGCGCAGGCGACCATCTCGTTGAGATCTCGCACCGAACCGGCAAGGTCTCCCGATGAGCGCAGCGACCAGCTACGTTGCCGCAATAGTGCAATTCGCGGCTTCAACTGATCCACAGCTCCGAAGCGATCCAGGATACCGAGTGCGCGTGTCAAGTAATTAGCAGCCTGCTCGTGACCAAGACGTTTGGCCGAGTTCTCCGCGGCCTGGGCGAGGAAGCGCAGCGCACTGGGGAAATCGCGACCCTGCTCGAAATGCAGCGCAAGCGCCGGCGCGATTTCCGCGGTTCGGGCTCCGTAGCCGTCCCGCAGTCGTTCTCCCATTCGGCGATGAACCTGGGCACGCCTGCCGGGCGCCAGCCGCCGGTAGAGGACATTTTGAAACAGAGTATGGTGGAACGAATATGTGTCGGAATATGTCCCGTCCGGCCATTCCGATACCCCGGACTGAACCAGTGTGCCGTCCTTCCGTGTCAGAGTTTCGAGAAGCCGCTCCGTTTCCAGGGGATCGCGAGCCAGTCCGGCGGCCACGAGCGCAGCGGAAAGTTCTCCCCCAGCTACGCTCGCGACCTCGAGCAATTGCCGCTCATCCTCGGTGAGGCGATCGATCCGATGCGTGATCATGTTGATCAGGTCGCCCGGTACGGCATCCAGTGGAATGGCAGTGTCGGATTCCAGACGCCAAGCCCCGTCGACCTCGACGATCGCATGTTGATTGACGAAATGGTCCAGAAGGGACGCCATGAACAGCGGCTGCCCCTGCGTGCGCCTGAACATGGGCGTGGCCAGGGCCGAAGCCAAATCTTCGTCCTGGAAGCGGAGCGCCAAATGGCGTTCCACCTCAGCCTGGGACAATCCATCGAGCCGAAGCTCGCTGCACCGCCCATGAATTTCCAGGTTCTGATGCAGACGCCTGAGAGGATGTCCTTCGACGACGGTGTCGGTCGGGCGATAGGATGCGAGAACGAGGACCGATGCCTTGCGGTCGCCCTGCGCAAAACGCGACAGCACGTCGAGCGTCGCGAAATCACACCAGTGCAGATCCTCCAGAATGAGGACCCATGGCCGGTCCGCGCTCAGCGTTTCCAGCAGATCGCAGAACTCCCGCAGCATTCGCTCCCGGGTGGCGCCGAACATTTCGCTATGGAAAGCGGCGCGGTCTGCCCCTTCGAGAAAACTGGGCATCTGCAGCAACCAGGTCGGCGCATGAGCCCGGATCGCTTCCAGCACGGCGGCGCCGTGCTCGCCGCGACACCGCGTGATCAAGGCGTCGATCAATGGAAGGAAGGCCTCGTCGGATCCGAAGCGCTCCGTGCAATGCCCGCGCAATGGATTGAGCCCGTAGCCGAGCAGCCGGTCCATCGCCATGTCGATGAACGTGGTCTTGCCGATGCCCGCCTCGCCGGTGACGAACACGACTTGCCGATTGCCGGCGAGCATCCGCTGCGTCAGGCCATCAAGGGTCTCCAGTGCGGCAGTCCGCCCGACCCGCCAGCCGTCGCGGCGTTCACTCGCAATGCGGACTGCAGTCCGTGCGATGTCGCCGGACGCGCCACGGGTCAGGGCCGTGTCGGCCGCAATCGATGCGATGTTCCCTGACGCCGTTGCTATCGCCCCCATCGACGTCCCGGGGGGGCCCGTGCCTGACAAACCTGAACTGACACCCACGCTCGTGACCGACACATCGATCATGTAGCCGCGTTTCGGCACCGTCTTGATGAGCACCTGGGCGTCATCGCCGAGGGCTCGGCGAATCTCGCTGATGCAGCGCGTCAGCGACTCCTCCGTCACGGTGACATCGACCCACACGCACGCGAGCACCTCGTCTTTCGAGGCAACCCGGCCGGCGTGTTCGATCAGATAACGCAGGACATCAAAGCTCTTTGGCCGGAGGTCGATCGCTCCCCGTGGTCCGAGCAGACTCATGCGTGCAATGTCGAGCGTGAAGGTGCTGAACTGATAAGACAAAATGGACATGAGCATACCTCAACGGTAGCGCTCGTGAGCAATAGACCAGAAGCCTAGCACGGTTTCGGCGGGTCCTAGATCAATCTTCAGTCGCTGGGCAAGCCGACCGACCAAAACACACCGACGCTGCGATCGATCGCCGTCGTCGGCCCGGATCGGAGGCTTCAGGATAGTTTCGGCAAGGCTTCAAGACTCCTTCAGGACCATCAGGTGCGGCGCGTGTTTGAGTTCGTCCAGCCAAGGGCAACCCTTGGTCAAACCCGAGTAAAGTGGAGACGAACCATGAAGACCCTCATCACCGCCACGATCCTCAGCCTCGGCCTCCTCGCAACTCAGGCCCCGGCCAGCGCCGCCTCGAAGTCGTTCTGGACCACGCTGAACGAGAGCGCTCCGCGGTCACCGTTCGACGAACTCGCCACGACCGCGCCCAAGTCGTTCTGGACCACGCTCAACGAGAGCGCTCCTCGGTCGCCGTTCGACGAGCTTGCCTCGACGGCCCCCAAGTCGATCTTCGACACGCTGCGCGACAACGCCCCATAACGACAGCGGATGTCGCATTGCCTCTGAAGCGACGCCAAGCAGAGCAACCCGCATTCTTCGAGAAGTCATGCTGCCGCCACGCATCATCATGCTCACGCGCGGCCTCACTTGGAGCCCGTGCGTGATCAAGACCCAAGTATATTGTCGAGCGTAAGCCGGAGGCCGCACGTGCGGCCTCCGGCGAATTGGGCGAAAGCTCGCCCCGCTCCTCTAGCAGGCCTGCTAGTAGGTCCCCAGTTCGTCCATGAACTGCGCGGAGGCCTCGACCCCCCGGGTTTGTCCCGAGAAACCATTTCGCAGCAGGCGCGCGATGAATGTTTGGAGAGCGTCGATAGCCGAAAATGCCTGAATTCGAACGGAAGCGTGGGATCTCGGTGATCAGCTCAAACCATTGAGATTGCTGCACCATGGGTCATCGGGACAAGCCCGATGATGACAATGGATAGGCTCGTCCAATCCTCACGGCCGGTACTCGGTCTTGTCGGTGCCGCGGTAGAGGACGCGCACCTGCTCCTCGGTGACCATCTTGTGGAATTCCAGCGCCTCGGGCTCCAGGTCCACCTTGGGGCGATGCTCGGGCAGGAACTGGCCGTACTTGTCTCGCCCGCGAACCAGTGTCGCCCAGTCGCGCGCGCCCACGTCCTGCTTCACGTCGGCCGAGATGTAGCGGATGGCAAGGCCGATGCGCCGGTCGTCGGATTGGTTCGGCGCCGAGCCGTGAAACAGCAGCACATGATGCAGCGACGCCTGCCCCGGCTTCAACTCGGCATAGACCGCGTCCTTCTCGTGCACATCGACGGCGATCTCCTGGCCCCGAGACAGCAAGTTGTCTTTGTGGAACGTGTCGGCGTGCTGGACCTGAGACTTGTGCGTGCCGGGGATGAACTTCATGCAGCCGGAGATCTTGTTGGCAGGCGAGAACGCCAGCCACACCGTGGCGACATCCGGCGACGACAGCCCCCAGTAGGTGGCATCCTGGTGCCAGGACACGAAACCCGGATCGCGGGCCTCCTTGATGAAGAAGCTGGTGTTCCAGCAGAAGATGTCGGGGCCGAGCACATCCTCGACCAGATCCAGGATTTTCGGGTGGCGGGTAACGTCGGCGATCCAGGGGAACAGCACGTGGCTGCGATGGCGGAAGCCGCCGCTGATCGGTCCGCCCGATTGGCGCTCGTAGGTCTCGAGCTTGCCGCGGAACGCGCCGACCTCGGAGTCCGAGAGGATGTCGATCGGGAAGTGATATCCGGACGCATTGTACTTCTCGACCTGGTTGGCAGTCAGAACCTTGGACACGGGCATCTCCTGTCGATCGTCGCGGCAGCCAGTGATGATTGCCCCGATCGCCGGGTTTTGCAACGTCATGGGCTGCATCGCTCGTCTAAGCCTCCGCCCATTCCTGTCGCGACGGCCAGATTTCGCCAAACTCCCATGTTTAGAGCGGCTTGATGCTGGAAGCAGAGGCCCCATGTGCGGCCGGCAGTCGTGGATCAGCGTTCGAGCAGCGGCGTACCCTCATGCCCCAACGTCCGGCATACATCATCGCGGCCCGCCGAACGGCGCTCGGCCGCATCGGTGGCTTGCATCGCGCACGCCGTGTCCAGGACCTCGCGGCCCCCGTCATCGAAGCCTGCCTCAAGGATTGCGGCCTGAGCCCGGCCCGAATCGAGCGCCTGATCGTCGGCAATGCCAGCGAGACCGGCAATCCCGCCCGCCTGATTGGGTTGACCGCCGGCTTGGCCGAACAGGTACCGGCCTTCACACTGGACATGCAGTGCGCCGCGGGCCTGGCCGCGATCGTCGATGCCGCCCGTCTCGTTGCGGCTGGTGAGGCTGACGCCGTCATCGCCGGCGGCGCCGAAGCATTGTCGATGGCGCCTTGGCAAATCGCAAAACCCCGCGCTCTGCATCAGACCCCGCGCATCGCCGGCTTCTCGTCGGCGGCCGAGGAGGCCGACGACGGCCACGCGCTGGAGGCCGACGAAGCCATGGCGGTCAATCTCAAGATCTCGCGGAACCAGCAGGACGACTTTGCGTTGCGATCGCACCTTAAGGCGGGCGTAGCCGTCGACGCGCGCCGCCTCGTCAAGGAGATCGTCGCCCTGAAGCCGACCGCTGAGGAAGCCCGCGATCAGTCCGCCGTCGAGCCCGATCTGCAGGACCTGCAGGAAGCGCCGCCCCTGTTTGGCGACGGCTCCCTGACGGCCTACAATACCGCCGCGTTGCACGACGGCGCCGCCTTCGCGGTGATCGTCTCGGACGCGGTCTGGACCGAGCTTGGCAAGCCGCCCGCTCTCCGCCTGGTTGCGTCCGCCATGACCGGCATTGCGGCGCGCGAAGTCACCGAAGCGCCGATGGTCGCCATGCGGCGCCTGCTGACGCGAGCGGGACCACGCCAGATCGGCGACATCGGCGTCGTCGAACTCAGCGAATCGTCCGCCGTGCAGGCGATCGCCTTCCGCAACGCCCTCGGCCTCGCCGACGACACGCTGAACCCCGATGGCGGCGCGATCGTGCGCGGCCACCCGTTGGGCGCCGCCGGCGCTGTGCTCGTCGCCCGGCTGTTCACACGCATGGCCCGCGCGCCAATGGTCGACCGCGCAAAATTTGGCGCCGCCGTCCTCGGCGCCCGCGGCGGCCTCGGCATGGCAGCGCTGTTCGAAGGGGTGGCGTAGGCTGGGTCAAGCGGGCCGAAGCGGTTCAGGCGTTGACGCACGACGCTCGTCCCGCGCGACCCAGCATCGCAATCTCCAATGTGGTGGCCGTAGTTGCTGGGTCGCGCGGGATTTGATGTCGCATCAGAGTTGGAACCGCTTCGGCCCGCTCGACCCAGCCTACGTCACAGCTCGATGACGATGCTGCCGTCGTCGTCGAGGCGCGCCCGCGCTTCGGGTGGCACCAGGGTCGTCGCGTCGTACTCCTCGATGATCGCTGGTCCAACGATCGCCTTCGCGAGATCCGAGCGACGCAGCACCGGCGTCTCGATCCAGCCGAGCTTCGCCCCGAAGTAGGCGCGCCGCGCCGGTTCCTTGGCGGGCTCCGCACGTGTCGATCGCAAGTGCGCAGGCACTCCACCTCGCTCGTCGAGGCCCTGGCCGACCACCTGGATCGAATACAGCTCGACCGGCTCCTCGGGTCCCGCGCGGTGGCCATAGACGCGCTCGTGCTCGACACCGAAGCGCTCCGCAAGATCGGCGAGAAACCGCGCGTCGATCGCCCCGCCCGGCACCGGCACGACGAGTTCGAAACTCTGGCCTTTGTAGTGGAGCGCCGCCGACCGCACGATTTTCGCCCGCGCGCCCGCATAGCCTTCGCTCGCGAGTTGCTCGACCGCCTGCTGCTCGAGCGCGGCCCACGCTGAACCGATCTCGGGCGCCTCGATCGCATCGAGCAACTTGCGGAACGTCCTCGCGTAATGGTGCTCGACGTCGGCGAACAGCAGCCCGAACGACGAGAACAGTCCGGCCGACGGCGGCACCACAATGCGCTTGATGCCGATCTGGGCCGCCATGCCGGCCGCAAACAGCGGGCCGTTGCCGCCGAACGCAAACACCGCGAACTCGCGGGGATCCCGCCCGCGCTCCGTCGAGACCGCACGCACTGCACGGATCATGTTCGACGCCGCGATGTGGTGCGCGCCGAGTGCCGCCTGCTCGACCGTCATGCCGAGCGGAGTTGCGATCTGTGTCACGAGCGCGGCTCTGGAAGCGGCCGCGTCGATTTTCAAAGCTCCCCCGACGAGATGGCGCGGATTGATGTAGCCGAGCACCACGTTGGCGTCGGTGACCGTCGGGATGGTGCCGCCTTGACCGTAGCAGACCGGCCCCGGCTTCGCCCCAGCACTCTGGGGTCCGATCTGCAGCGCGCCACCCTTGTCGATCCACACGTGGCTGCCGCCGCCGGCACCGATCTCCGCGAGGTCGATCGCCGGCACCTTCAGCGCATAGCCCGCGCCCGTCAGCAACCGCGAACCCGCCATGATGCCAGCGCCGACCTGCTGCTCTTGCGCGCGCATCACCTGCGCCCCCTCGACCATCGAGGCTTTCGCGGTGGTGCCGCCCATGTCGAAGGTGATGATCTTCTCGAGCCCGCGCGCCCGCGCCATCTTCTCCGCGCCGACGACGCCGCCTGCCGGCCCCGACTCGATAATGTTCATCGGCCGCTCCGCCGCCGCCCGGTCGGTGGTGAGCCCGCCGTTCGACTGCATCAGCATCAGCCGCGCCGGAATGCCGCCGGCATCGAGCCCCTTTCTCAGCGCCTTGAGATAGGTCGCCACGATCGGCATCACGTAGGCATTGATCACCGTCGTCGAGGTCCGCTCGTACTCCTTGATCTCGGGCAGCACCTCCGCCGAGATCGAGTACGGCAGGCCGGGCGCCAACCGCAGAATAGCGTCCTTGACCATCATCTCGTGTGCGGGATTGGCGAACGAGTTGAGCAGGCACACCGCGATTGCCTCGACCTTCTCGGCGAGCAGCGCCTTGACCTGCGTATCGGCGTCGGCTTGCGCCAGCGCCCGCTCGACGTGGCCATTGGTATCGACACGCTCGTCGACGACACGGCGCAGATAGCGCTCGACCAGCGGCGGCGGTTTCTCCCAGGCGATGTCGTAGAGCCGCGGCATGCGCAGCGTGCGGATCTCCAGCACGTCGCGGAAGCCCTTGGTGGTGATCAGACCGACGCGCGCGCCCTTGTGCTCGAGGATGGCGTTGGAGGCAACTGTGGTGCCGTGCCGGATCTCCTCGATATCGCGTCCGACGAGGCCGCTCTCCGCGAACACCTCGCTCAAGCCATCGACAATGGCCTGCGCGTAGTTGCCGACGCTCGACGCGATCTTCTTGGTGTGGATGGTGCCGTCCGAACCGAGCAGCACGATGTCGGTGAACGTGCCGCCTATATCGACGCCAACGCGGTAGGTGGTCATTCGGGGTCTCTCGTCAATTCTCAGGTTACTCGGTACGCGGCACTCGCTTCATGCGTCTGTCCTGGACAGCTGCGATGAATTCGGTGCGCACGCGCGCGAACAGGCCCGGCGGCAGGAAGCCATAGGCGAAACTGCCGGATTGTTGATCGGGAACGGAGCGCAGATCGGGGCCCGGCCAGACGAACTCGTTGGCTTCGGTCATCACGATCCAGGATGGTGCATTGTCAAGACCGAGGCGGCGCTTGACGAGGGGCGGGATCTCGATGGCCATCCGTGGGTCGGACGGTTGCGCATGCGTGATCGGCAGCACCAGCACCCGCTTCTTGCCATCGATGTCGTTCGCAATCGCGGCAACTATCGCCGCGGGTCGATCCTTCGTGCCTTCATCCCTGCCAGCTACATGCTCCGAATGCCAGAGATAGGCGTAGCGAAGCACGAGGCCGGGGACCGGATCAGGAATGGGCACGTCCGCCTACTTCAGCTCTGCGTCGAGGTGCTCGAGACCATCCGGCATCTTTGCATTCCGCACGGCTTCCAGCCACTCGTCGGGCAGATTGTCGACCGTGTAAACTTGGCGGTCACGACGCTTCAGGCGCGCATATTCCTCGGCCGAGAGCAGCACCAAGTGATCACGACCCTGCTTGGTGATCGAAACCGGTTCCCGAAGAGCCCGATCGCTGACCGCGCCGATTGACTTCTGGAACTCACTGGCGGTCACGCGGGTCATGGTCATCTAGCTTCCTTTGCATGCTCAATCTCGCTGGTTCAATAGCACAAATCCATTAAACACGCAAATTCCATATTTTCCATGTTGCGTGATGCTCAGCAGTTGCTGCTACTCCGCCTTCGACGGGGCTGCTGCGATCGGGTCGTGCCATTGTACCTTCGGCACTTCTTTCCACCCGCGCCTATTGCGGATCTGCGCCTGCGCCGTGGCGGTCGCGGCCGTGTCGATGGTCCAAGTCGCCGTATCGATGACGACGCCGTAGTCGGCCTTGGCCTTTGCAGCCGACACGAACTCGTTGCGCACGTCGCGGAGAACAGCCTGAGGGTCGCGCTCCAGCGGATCGCCCCAGCCGCCACCGCCTGGGTGTACGTGGCGGAACACGTCGCCCTTTTTCAAGGTCATCGTCGGCTTGGAGGCGAGCGGCCGGTTCTCGGCGTGCGGGTTGAGATAGTTCTCGGACGGCATGCCCGGACTGCCGCCATAGAGGCCGAACGGGCGATGCGTCTTGCGATCGGTGCGCACCGACATCATCGCCTCGTCCTCGTTGAGACGATAGTCGCGGCGGAACGGCACCCCGCCGCGGAACTTTCCGGCACCCGTCTTGTCGGACACGAACTCGTAGGAGAGCACCGACACCGGCTGCTCGGCTTCGACGATCTCGGCGGACGGGCAAGACTGATTGGCGAACATATGCGAATTGCCGTTGAGCCCGTCCGCCCAGGGCCTGGCGCCCCATGCCCCGCAGGTGAACTCGACGTAGACGAACGGCTTACGCTCCTTCGTCCAGCCGCCAAGCGAGATGCCACTGTTGCCGCCGTCGCCTGCCGCCTTCACCTTGTCGGGCAGCATCATGGCGAGTGCCCCGTACATGCAATCGACCATGCGGAACCCGGTCAGGCCCCGCGCCGCGCATGCCGCCGGCAGCACGCCGTTGCCGATGGTGCCGGGCGGGCAGATCACCTCGATGGCGCGAAATACACCCTCGTTGTTGGGAATGTTCTGCGGCAACACCGAGCGGACGCCGGTGTAGGACGCCGATTTCGTATAGGAGAGCGTGTTGTTGATAGCGCCGCGCACCTGCGGGCTCGAGCCCGTCCAATCGACGACGATATGATCGCCCGTTTTGCGCAAGGTCACGAACAGGCGGATCGGTTTGCCATAATCGATGCCGTCATCGTCGATGAAATCCTCGAAGCTCCACTCGCCGTCGGGCAGCTCGCGCAGCGCGGCCCGCGTCAAACGCTCGGCATAGTCGATGGTCTCGTCCATCATAGCCTTGGTGGTCTGCGGGCCCCACTTGGCGACGATCTCGGCGAAGCGCTGCTCGGCGATGTGGCAGGCGGCGAGCTGCGCGCGCAGATCGCCCGCCACCATCACCGGTACGCGCACGTTCTTCTCGATGAAGGTCATGATCGTCTTGTTGAGCACGCCGCGGTCGTAGAGCTTCATCGGCGCGATGCGCAGCCCTTCCGCGAAGATCTCGGTCGAGTCCGACGCATTCGAGCCAGCGACCCGGCCGCCCACGTCGGTGTGGTGGCAGACGGTGCAGGCGAACGCGAGCCGCTCGGTGCCGTGATACAGCGGCTTGAAGATGAAGATGTCGGGCAGGTGCATGCCGCCGTCGAACGGGTCGTTCATGATGAAGACGTCGCCCGGCGCCATATCCTGCCCGTAGTGGCGCATGATCGCCTCGAGCGCGGTCGGCGTGGAACCCAGATGGCCCGGCAGAGTGAGCCCCTGCGCGGCAAGCCGGCCCTGGCCATCCGCGAAGCCCGTCGAGTAGTCCATGTTGTCCTTGAGCACCGCCGAATAGGTGGTGCGGAAAACGGTCAGCGCCATCTCGTCGGCGATGGAGAAGATCGAGTTCTTGAACAGCTCGAAGTCGATGGGATCGATGGTGGACAAGGGTGGCCTCGCGTGCGTCGTGTGCTGCCCTCACAGTGCGGGAAGCCTGCCGTCACGGCAATGCATGACTTGCCGCAGCCTACTCATAGCGCGCCGCGCGCTTCTCTCGGAACGAGGCCAGCCCCTCTGCGAAATGCGGACCTGCCCTGACGCGATCGCCGAGCTGTTGCTCGAGCGGCTCCCGGGCTAGCGCGTGTTCCACAATGGTGCGGCTCACTTGTTCTTTCACGGCCTGCACGGCTGACGGGCTGTTGGCCGCAACGAGTCGCGCCTTCGCCAGCGCTGCCTCGAGAACCGGGCCCGCCACCACCTCGTTGACCAAGCCGAGGCGGGCGGCCGTCGCGGCATCGATCAGCCGCCCGGTGAGCAGCAGGTCCATGGCGTGCACATAGCCGATCTGTTGCACGAGCTTCACGGTCGCGCCGCCGAACGGATAGATCGACCAGCGGACCTCCGGCAGACCAAAACGGGCATGTGATGCGGCCAGCCGGATGTCTGTCGCAAGCAGCAGCTCGACGCCACCGCCCGCGCAGTCGCCATTGACGGCGGCGATGATGGGCTTCGTGAAGGGGACGGTCTTCAACAGCGCGCGATTGACCATGGCCGCGGTCTCGGCCGCCGCGGAGAGATCCCCGCCGATGTCGGCGCCCGCGCAGAAGCCCTTGTCGCCGGCGCCCGTGATGACGACGGCGCGGCACTCGGGCGATTGATCGAGCTTCGGCCAGAGATCCGCCAACTCTGCCAGATCGTCACGCGTCATGGCGTTCCGCTTGGCCTGGTTGTCGATGGTGACGACCACAATGTGCGGGCCGTCGTTGCGGACGATGAGGGGCATGGCTGGATACTCGCTGGTGCCGGGCGGCGTGATGGACATTGCCGCGGGGTTCCCGTAATCGTCCGGGAAACACGCCTCACAAGTCAACACGTCTGATTGCGCCCATCCCCGTGCAGACCCCCGCCCCCTACAGCCGCACCCTCTACGAGCTGCTGCTCGAGCAGGCAGCGCGTGCGTCGAATGCGCCTGCCGTGTTCTTTGGCAAGACTGCCGTGAGCTACGGCGTGCTGGCCGACCGCGCAGGACTAGTCGCCGCCGCGCTGCGTGCCGCCGGTGTCCGGCGCGGCGACGTCGTCGGGCTGCTGACCGCCAATCGCATCGAATGGCTCGAGGTGTACTTCGGCGCGGCCGCACTCGGGGCGATCCTGGCGCCGCTCAGCACCTGGTCGACGCCGGACGAACTCGAGTACCTGATCGAGGACTCGGGCGCGCGCACGCTGTTCATGGTGCCGCGATTTGGTGCGCAGCGCTTCGAGGTCTCGGCCGAGACTCTGCTCGGAACCGGACGGCTTGATCGCGTCATCAACATTGGTCCTGAGCCGATCGCGGGCTCGGTGGCCTACGAGGCTTTCATCGCCGGGCATGCGCCCCTGCGTTTGGCGCCCGGTGTGGGCGCCAGCGCGCGCGATCCGCTGGTCGTGCTGTACACGTCGGGGTCGAGCAGTCGGCCCAAAGCCGTGCCACTCGACCATTACGGCGTGATCGAGAACGGCTTCAACATCGGCGAGCGGCAGGGCTTGAAGCCAGAAGACCGCGTCCTGGTGTCGATCCCGCTGTTCTGGTCGTACGGCGCGGCCAATGCCGTGCCAGCGATCGTCACCCACTGCGCCGCGATGGTGCTGCAATCGCGCTTCGAGCCAGTCGAAGCAGTTGGCCTGATCGAGCAGTTCAAGTGCACCGCGATCTATACGTTGCCGGCGATGACCAATGCGCTGATACAGGCCGCGGGCGGCGAGGCGGGGCGTACGACGTCGCTGCGCACGGGTGTCACGATCGGCAGTCCGCAGGATGTGATGAAAGCAGCGAACGAGCTTGGCGTCACTGAGATCTGCAACATCTTCGGCAGCACGGAGACCTACGGGAACTGCTGCGTCACTCCGCACGATTGGCCCCTCGAACAACGCGCCGCCTGCCAGGGACCGCCTCTGCCCGGCATGACACTGCGCATCCGCAATGCCGACACCGGCGAACTGTGCGCCTGCGGTGACGTCGGCCAGATCGAGGTCTCGGGCTATCTCACGCGCGGCTATCGGGGCGAGAGTGCGCGGCACAACGCGGACGTGTTCACCACCGACGGCTGGTTCCGCACCGGCGACC
>JANOJW010000328.1:0-4594 GCA_031418955.1 Hyphomicrobiales bacterium
CGGAGAGCGCCTGTGCGAGATCGCCGCGATTGCGATAGGTGTCGCCACGGTTGCGGTAGGCGCCGTCGTACTTCGGATTGATGATGAGGGCGCGGTCATAGTCGCGCAACGCCGCCTCGACGTCGCCGCGCTTCTTCAGGACATTGCCCCGATTGTTGTGGGCGAAGGCATAGTTCGGATCGAGCGTGATGGCGCGATCGTAGTCGGCCTTGGCGCGCTCGAGATCGTTCTTGCGCTCGAAGTAGAGGACGCCGCGATTGTTGTAGGCGAGCGCGTAACCGGGATCCGCTGCGATCGCATCGGTGTAGTCCCGGATCGCCTCGTCGTAGCGGCGCTTGGCGGTGTAGGAGATGGCGCGATTGTAGTGCGCCTCCCGCCTTTGTTTGCTGTTGATGGACTTGGAATTCAGGATTTTCCCGCACGCAGCGATTGCGGCATCGTCGTTGTTGCCCGCGCAGGTGTCGAAATCCTTCTTGGGCTGCGCCTGTACGAGCGAGGGGAGCAGCAGCAGGGCCGCAAGTACGGCGAGAAGCCGGGTCATTGGATCAACCTCGAAGCGATTCGTGCACTCGGTGAAACATACATCATCCCGATCACGTTGGGCATATGGTCGACGAGAGCCGCGCGGTCCTCAAGTCACATGTTGCTGAAGCGCGCGCAGAACTGCGGGTAAGGTTTCCGGCAGATCTTCCGCGATGAGGCCAGGACCGAACGCCAGAGCGGCCGCGCCATGCAGCCAGACGCCCGCGGCGGCCGCCTCGAAAGCCGGCATGCCCTGCGCAAGGAGGCCGGTCACCAAACCCGCCAACACGTCGCCCGAGCCCGCCGTCGCAAGCCAGGGCGGCGCGTTCTCGTTGATCGCGGCGCGGCCGTCGGGTGACGCGATGACCGTGTCGGCGCCCTTCAGGATCACCACGGCGCCGCAGATGCGGGCGGCGGCGCGAGCCCGCTCGAGTTTGGATGCACTGGGGGACACGGCGCCGGGGTTCGCGCTAAACAGGCGGCGGAACTCACCCTCGTGCGGCGTCAGGACGACAGATCGAGTGGCCTCCGCGGCGATCGCGGCGAAGAGATCTTCTGGACGTGACCGTGTTGCGGCACCGGCCGGCGGCAGAAACCCGAGCGGACCGGCTGCGGAGGCCGCCTCGCTCGCGTCCGCGGCAAACGACGTCAGCGCGTCGGCATCGAGCACGGCGGCGGCTCCCGATGCGAGCACGTGCCGCACCATCCGGGCGGTCGCGGCGGTCACACCGGCGCCCGGGCCGATCAGCACCGCGTTGCGGCGACGGTCGGCGAGCACCTGGGCGAGGCCGTCGGGCACTTCGAACTGCTCGAGCATGATGGCTGTCAGGTGCGCGGCATTGACCGGGAACGCGGCGCGGGAAGTCGCGACCGTGACGAGCCCCGCGCCGGCGCGCAGCGCGCCGCGTGCACCGAGACGGGCCGCCCCCGTGCACTCAGGCGGGCCCGAGACGACGACGGCATGGCCGCGCGTGTACTTGTGGCCAGCCGCCGTGGTGTGCGGCCAGGCGCTGCGCCACAGCGCCGGCGCATTGGCAAACAACCGGCAATCGATCGCATTGAAGCCACCGCCAAAGCAGTCGGCGTTCCTGTCGAAGACGGCGGACGGAATGCCGATGTCGGCGACGACGACAGCGCCGCAGTGCGCGCGGCCTGGCAGCAGCAGATGCCCGGGCTTGCGACGAAAGAACGTGATCGTCCGCGTTGCCGACACGGCATGCGCGCCGATCGGCTGGCCGCTGTCGCCATGGATACCGCTCGGGATGTCGACGGCGAGGATGGCGGCGCCATGGGTTTCGCGCGCCTGCCCCATCGCGTCGACGGCTGCAGCGTAGTTGCCACCGAGCGGTCGAGAGAGACCGGCCCCGAACAGCGCGTCGATGAGGAGCGCAGGTCGTTCGTCGAGCAGCGCTGACCAATCGCTGGCGACCGGCCCCCTCCAGCACGCAGCCATGATCGCGGCATCGCCTTTGAGGGCGCTTTCGTCGGCGAGCAGTGCAAGATCGACGCGGTATCCGCCTTCAGCGAGAAGCCGCGCGGCGACGAAGCCATCGCCACCGTTGTTGCCGGGGCCACACAGCACACCGATGCGTGCGCCGGTCGGCGCCATCTTTGCGGCTTCTACCGCGACAGCGCGGCCTGCGCGCTCCATGAGTTCCATCGAGGGAATGCCGGCGCGCGGCGCAAGTCGATCGGCCTGTGCCATCTCGGCGACTGTCAGCAGTTCGAGGTCTGCGCTCATCCTTGGTCCCCGGCAGAAGGTGCAAGACCCGCACCCTACATCGCCGTTCATGCCGAAGCAGTGTCACTGCGCATCGCGCGCGGCATCGCTGGTCGCTCGTGGTCGTGCCGCGAGAGTGTTGTGATTGCCTGCGATATGTAGATATGCCTGCCAGTTGCAGACATGCCAGTCGGCGCCCCGCTGACTGGGCGCAGACCCTGATGCAAGCCGCATGCCGATCAGGCGCGCTCACCATTCAAAAGCGAACGCCCGCGATGGCTGGAACAGCCTGTGTGCGCGACGTGCTGAGGCGTGAGACGTTACTCGCCGAACGCGCCAACCAGAACCTTGACGCACACAGCTACGGCAATTCCGAGCGCCAGATAGGCGAAGAGCAGGCTCATTGCGACGTCGTCCCCAACACTGCGCTCTGCGGCGCATAAGTCCCCCGACCCAGAATCAGACCGTAATCATCCATGGGGGAAATCACAAGTGGACGACTGTGCGGTGCGCAATCTCATCAAACGGCAGGAGAATTGTCCCCATGCCAGCCCCAAGCTGGGCGATCGGCTCGAACCCTTAGAATGGGATCTCGTCGTCGATCTTCTTGTCGAACCCGCCCTTCTGGGCAGGCTTGGCGGCAGGCGCTGCCCGGCGCGGAGCCGATTCACCGAAGTCTCCGCCGCCACTACCACCACCACTACCACCACCGCCACCCATTCCGCCGCCGTAATCGGCCTGACCGGGCTCATACATGCCGCCGCCGGCGCCAGCGCCTGCACCGGCCCGTCCGCCATCGAGCATGGTCAGCACGGAGTTGAAGCCCTGCAGCACGACCTCGGTCGTGTACTGGTCGCGGCCTTCCTTGTCCTGCCACTTGCGGGTCTGCAGCTGGCCTTCGACGTACAACTTGGCGCCCTTTTTCACGTACTGCTCGACGACCTTGCACAGGCCGTCCGAGAAGATGACGATGCGGTGCCACTCGGTCTTCTCGCGCTTTTCGCCCGAGGTCTTGTCGCGCCAGTTCTCCGACGTCGCGAGCCGGATGTTGGCGATCGCTCGACCATCCTGGGTGCGGCGGATCTCGGGATCGGCCCCGACGTTGCCGATGAGAATGACCTTGTTCACGGACCCAGCCATGGCAATACCTCCTCTGCAGCGGGCCGCGGCCGAAGCGATGCGGCGCCGGTTGTTGGCGCGCCCCGGCGATGTGCCGGCGGCGACTCGGTTGCTGCTACCTTAGACCGCCCGGCTCACCGGTGGCTGCCGGATTGCCCGCTTGTCCACGGAATTCGGCCAGTCACTGTCCGTTGCATCGTCAGTCACGCGGCCAATCACGAGTTGCAGCATCATGTTCTTTTCATGTTCCATCATAATGCACGTTTGTTCTGTTGGCAAGACCGTTCACTGCTGCTGATCCAGCCGAAATCGCGAAACCTCAGCGGGGCATAAATCTGCCTCGGTGTCGGGTATAACCCGCTCCGCCCCAGTCGCTCAGCCGTAAGCCACGCCTGCTGCCTCCGCCCCGAAAGCCCCCGCCGCCATGAGCTCAGCCCCCCACCCCCAAGCCGGCATCGACGCCGTCGACCGCTATCTCGAGGCGGCCTCGGGCTATGCCTCGGTGGTCGGCATGTCGTCGCGTCTGGCGGCCGCGATCACCTGCGGGATCATGCGGATTCAGACCGAACTCGGCGTCACTGGCCCTATCGCGGAGATCGGCACCTTCGAGGGGCGCTTCTTCATCGCCATGGCGCATGCGTTGCAGGCGGGCGAGACCGCGCTCGGCATCGATCTGTTCGACTGGCCGAACCCGGAGGTGATCGACCGTTTCCATGCCAACTGCGAGCGGCACGGCGTGCCGGCGGCAAAGCGCATCACCTGGAAGGCCGACAGCCGCACCCTGAAACCTGCGGATTTGCTGGCGAAACTCGAGGACAAGCGCGTGCGCCTGTTCCACATCGACGGCGAGCACTCCCGCCACGCCTTGACCCGCGACCTGGCGCTGGCGACGGCCGTGCTCGCGCCCGAGGGCGTGATCGTGCTCGACGACATGCTGCACCCGGGCTACCCGACGCTGATGGTCGCTGTGCAGCAGTATCTCGAGGCGCACCCGCAGATGTGCGTGCTGTGCGTCATCGACCGCGAGACCATCGTTGCCGCCACCAAGTTCGTGCTCTGCCGGCGCGATTGGTTCGAGCGCTACCAGCAGCGGATGCTCGTCGACTTCAAGGCCAACATCTGGCCGCTGGGCGCGGACTTCGAGCCGCACTGGTGCCTGGTACTGTCGCTCGACACGCGGCTCGCCGCGATCACTTGAGTGGCGCTCTGCCAACAGGATCAAGCCACCATCCG
>JANOJW010000329.1:0-1699 GCA_031418955.1 Hyphomicrobiales bacterium
GCAACGACTTCAGCTCTTCGAGGCCAAGCCCATCGACGTTGCGGGGTGATCCGGCCATGGCGACAGCGACTCGCACAGTTCGAGCCGCGTGTGAATCCCCGACGGCAATCAATCCCCGCCCGGCCTTTTGCCCCTGTTACGTATCCGCGATCTCGGCCAGACATGCCCCGCCGCCTCGAAACCATCGACCTCCAGGTGCCCCGCTACACCCAGCAGACGCACGTGTGGTGCTGGGCGGCGGTGGTTCAGATGATCGCGGCGCACTTCATCGGCGAGGCGTCGACGCCGTCGCAGAAGGAAATCGCCCGGATGGCGCTCGGCCAGCCGTTCGACGACCGCTGGGCGCGCGGCATTCCTGATGATGCCGTGATGCCACACAGCGCCGAATTCATCCGGTTGATGGTGAAGTTGCTGTCCCGTCGGGTCAGTGATTGGTTTCCGCCGTGCTCCGCGGAAGAGCTCTATGCCAACCTCTACTTCGGCAATCCGGTCATCTTGCATGTGCACACAGGCGGCATGACCAGCCATGTCATCGTCGTCGCGGGTATGCGGCCGACCGACGAGCGTGGTGTGTTCGAGGTGCTTCTGAACGATCCGTCGCGACATGTGCCGGGGCCGTTCTGGGCACGGTATGATGCGGTGCACTCGACCGTCATCGAACATCTGGTCGTCTATCGCGGCATTCAGATGTAATAGCAGGCGTCGCCTACGGCAGGCGATTTTTGTGCTATCGTCGCGCATGCGAATCACAACGCCGGAATGTCTTGTGGTCATTCCCGCACGATGGAGCAGACCGTGGCTCACAAGAAAGCACCTCCTGTCAAAGCTGACGCACCCGGAATGCGGGGGCCTCGCTCTCGAACGGACGCCGGGACACTGCGCGAAAAGCGCGGTGATACGCGTGTCGACACCATCGAAGAGCAGTACCACCGCGATTTCGGTGTTCGTGGCGACATGCACCTCGACACCTTGCTGGAGAAGACAGGCGCGAAGTCATTGAATGACTTATTGAAACAGTCGAAGTGAAATGGGCGTCGCCGGCCACGGCCGGCCGGGCTGTCGTGCACCGAGCCCGGGGAAATATCTTCGCATGAATGTTTCGGCGGTCTCGTCCCTGCGGGCGTCCATCCTTGACGCGTCCTCAAGTGCGCCGCATGGCACTCTCGATGAACATCGTCACCTCGTGGTCGACCTTAGAGATGGAACGACCATAGTGCCGCCGGCTCTGATCCTTCACGATCGCCGCGCGCTGTCGCGGCGCGGCGGGGCAGTCCTCGGTGGAGAGCGAGAGCCGCGGGGTTCCGCCTGGCAATTTGATCCAGCCCTGGAAGGCCGGCAGCTCGGTGATGTGATCGAGTGTGATCGGCAACAGCTCCTGCTCGAACACGCGGCCGTCCTCGGCGCCGACGCGGAACACGATCATGGTGCCGACATTGCCGAACACGGCGGCGCGCACCTCCGGCGTCAACTGCGCCAGGTACTGGTGTGCCCCGATCAGTGACAGGTGATACTTGCGGGCCTCCGATAACAGCGTCGCGAACGAGCTAGCCTGATCTATACGCCCTACTTGACTTGACCGCGGGCTGTTTTCGTCGGGCGTGCGCCAGCGGCCGGGTTGACGGCGGGACTTTGCGGAGACGCTTGAGAACAGGTTGGGGGTTGATGTTCGGGGCTCCGGCGGCACGCTGGCCGCGTCGCT
>JANOJW010000330.1:0-3273 GCA_031418955.1 Hyphomicrobiales bacterium
GCCGAGCAGGTGGCCGAACAGAAAGTGACCCTGGAGAAGCTCGGGCTTGCCCGAAAGGACTGACGGCACAAGCCAGCGAGTATTGCGTAACGAGCAGGAGTTCACGTGGTTCGAAATTCTGAGATGTGGGGCGGGCTGTTCTGGCTCGCCATCGGCGCGTTCGTGGCCTGGGCCGGGAAGAACCTCGGGCACGGTTCGCTCCACGACCCGGGCTCGGGCTTCGCGCTGATCTGGATCGGGCTCATCATGTGCGGCATGTCGCTGTCGGTGACGGTCCAGGCGATGAGAAAGGGTGGCCCCTCGCTCACCTCGCTCTGGGAGGGAACGCGCTGGGAGAAAGTCCTGATCGTCACCGTGCTGCTGCTGATCTTCGGGGCGCTGTTCGACAACATTGGTTTCATCTTCTGCTCTATCGCGCTGCTGCTGGTGCTGATGATCTTCATCGATCCGGTGCCGCTGCCCACTGCACTGCTGATCTCGATCGGCTCGACGTTCATCGTGTGGGCCGTCCTGACCGAAGTGCTGAGGATCCAGATGCCGGCCGGCATTCTCGCCGGAGCACCCGAAGACATGCTGCGTGTCGCCGCCCGCATCATGGTCGGCGCCGTGTCCTGGGTGTTCTCCGCCGTCTTCGCCATCCTGTCGACGATCTTCCGCTGATCAGCGCTCTCCTTAGAGAATCGGACATTCCATGGACGTGTTCACTGGCCTGGCAAACGGGTTCCTCGTTGCCCTGAAGTGGCAGAACCTGATCGCCTGCTTCGTCGGCGTGTTCATCGGCACGCTGGTCGGCGTGCTCCCAGGCATCGGCCCCGTCTCGGCGATGGCGCTGCTGCTGCCCGTTACGCTCAATGCCACTCCCGAGGTCGGCATCATCATGATGGCCGGCATCTACTACGGGTCGATGTATGGCGGCTCGACGACGTCGATCCTGGTCAACATTCCGGGCGAGGCGGCGTCCGTCGTCACCACCCTCGACGGCTACCAGATGGCGCTGCAGGGCCGCGCCGGGCCCGCGCTCGGCATCGCGGCGATCGGCTCGTTCATCGCCGGTACAATTGCCATTATTGCGCTGATGCTGGTTGCGCCAGCGATGGCGCGCGTGGCGGTGGCGTTCGGCCCGCCCGAGTACTTCTCGCTGATGGTGCTCGGACTCACCGTGCTCGCGTTCCTGACGCAGGGCTCGATCGCCAAATCGATGTTGATGGCTTGCTTCGGGATCATCCTCGGCCTCGTCGGCATCGATCAGATCACCGCAATTCCTCGGCTCACATTCGACCGGCTCGAGCTGCTCGACGGCATCGGCCTCGTGCCGGTGGTGATGGGCCTGTTTGGCGTCGCCGAGATTCTGGCCAACCTCGAGAAGCAGATCCAACGCGAGGTCGTGAAGACGCGGATTGGCGGGCTGATGCCGTCCCGCGAAGACTTCAGGCGCAGCATGGGACCCATGCTGCGGGGCACGGGCCTGGGCTTCTTCCTCGGCATCCTCCCCGGCGGCGGCGCCGTGATCGCGGCCTTCGCGTCCTACGCCATGGAAAAGAAGTTGTCCGCCCACCCCGAGCAGTTCGGCAAGGGCGCGATCGAGGGTGTGGCGGGCCCCGAGGCTGCCAACAACGCGGCAGCCGGCGGCGCGTTCATTCCGCTGCTGACGCTCGGCATTCCGCCCAATGTGATCATGGCGCTGCTGCTGGGCGCGTTCATCATTCATGGGCTGCAGCCGGGCCCCCTCTTGATGACGCAGAATCCGGGCATCTTCTGGGGCATCGTCGCCAGCATGTACATCGGCAACGTCATGTTGCTGGTCCTCAACATGCCGCTGATCGGCATGTGGGTGCAGGTGCTGAAGGTGCCTTACAAGATCCTTTTCCCGCTGATCCTGATGTTCTGCATCGTCGGCGTGTTCTCGTCGGGCAGCGCCGTGTTCGACGTGTTCGTGATGACGATCTTCGGCGTGCTCGGCTATCTGATGCGCAAGTTCGGCTACGAGGCGGCGCCGCTGGT
Source organism: Hyphomicrobiales bacterium (assembly GCA_031418955.1). Taxonomy (GTDB): domain Bacteria; phylum Pseudomonadota; class Alphaproteobacteria; order Rhizobiales; family Hyphomicrobiaceae. The sequence goes on from JANOJW010000330.1 coordinate 2,002, forward strand.
GCTGGCCTTCGTGCTTGGCCCCATGCTCGAGAACAACCTCCGGAAGTCGCTGATTCTCTCGCGTGGAGACTTCTGGATCTTCTTCGAGCGGCCGATCTCGGTGGCCTGCCTGCTCATTGCCTTCGCGATGCTGGCCGTGGCATTGCTGCCGAACCTGTCCAAGAAGCGCGAGGCGATCGCGCTCGAAGGCGGTGACTGATCGAGGAGGGGGCACGATGACGAGACGCATCACACGGCGCACTGCCATTGCGGGCCTGTCGGGCACCGGCGCATCCATCGCGGGCCTTGCACCAGGGCTCGCGCAGCAAGGGCCGGCGTCCGGCAGCATCACGCTTATGGCCTACGCCGGCATCTTCCAGGACCTCTACACAAAGCATGTGGTGGAGCCGTTCCTGAAGAAGCATCCAGGCGTGCAGGTGAAGTACGTCGCCGGCGGTACGTCGGCGGCGATGCTAGGCCAGTTGCGCGCCCAGAAAGCCGATCCGCAGATCGACGTGGTCATCCTGGACGCGGGCGTCGGCCTGATCGCCAACCGGGAGGAGATCTTCGCCGGCGTTTCCAAGACGGACCTGCCCGGACTCGACGAGCTATTCCCGCAGGCGACGATCCAGTCAGGCTTTGGCCCCGCCGTGACGTTCGACAACCTGGTGCTGGTCTATGACACCACCAAGGTGAAGGGCACGCCGACCTCGTTGGCCGAGCTGTGGAAGGACGAGTACAAGGGCAAGATCGGGCTTTCAGCCGTGCCCAACATCCAGGGCATCGCGCTGACCGTGATGGTCGCGAAGATGCTGGGCGAGGACCATACGAAGTCGATCGACAAGGCCGTCGCCAAGCTCGGCGAGCTGGCGCCGGCGGTGCAGACGTTCGACCCGCAGCCCGATGGCTATACGATGATCCTCAACGACGCGATCATCTGGGCGACGGGCTGGAACGCGCGCGCGCAGACCTATCGCGACCAGTCCAAGCAGCGCCTCGGCGTGCTGCTGCCCAGCGAAGGCAGCGTCATGCAGATCAATACGATCAACCTCGTCAAGGGCAGCAAGGCGAAGCCCGCGGCGGCTGCGTTCATGAACTACGCGATCTCGGCGGAGGCGCAGAAGGCGTTCACCGAGGCGATGTTCTACTCGCCCGTCAACAAGACCGCGAAGATCTCGGACGCAGCCCTTGGGCGCACGGCTGCCGCTCACATCGACCGCATGATCGCAGTCGACTGGGGCGAGCTCGCCAAGGTGCGCGACGCCTGGAACAACCGCTGGAAGCGGGACATCG
>JANOJW010000331.1:0-3456 GCA_031418955.1 Hyphomicrobiales bacterium
GAGCGTTCGCGTTGTGTTGCGAGAACGCCTAGTGATTGCACAAATCAAGAACACGCTAGATGTTCCCTGTGTGTTCAGCAAGCGTTTTCTTTGCGGCAATCCGTAAATAATCAAAAGTCGAGCGACAGGATCGGGACAGCGCCCCCGGCCGGCACGGGTGGCGCCCCGATCGGCCGCACGATCAGGCAGTCCGAGTTGGCCAGAGGCCGCATCAGCGAGGAGTCCTGCGAGAGGGCCGGGATCACCTCGATGCCGTCTTGGCCGTCCTGAGTGCGCGCGCGCATGTAGTGTGCCCTGGGCCCATTGGCACCGAGAGGTACAACGGTGCGGGCGGTCTGGGCACGTGTGGGCTCGGGCTCTAGTCCCAGTAGGCTGCGCACGAGGGGCACCGCAAACAGCCGCGTGCATACGAGCGAGGAGACCGGATTGCCTGGAAGGCCCAGGACGCGCTGGCGCCCGAGACGGCCGAACATCAACGGTTTGCCCGGCCGCATCGCGATGTTCCAGAAATCGAGCGTCATGCCACGGCCTTTCAGCACCGGCCCGACAAGATCGTGGTCGCCGACACTGGCGCCGCCGACGGTCAGCAGGATGTCCGCTCCTTCGGCCGCCGCGACGTGGGCTTCGAGGCTCTCGCGCGTATCGCGGGCGATCCCGAGCAGGCGCGGCTCGGCGCCTGCGGCGCGCAGCATCGCCGCGATGCCGAACGTGTTGGAGCAGACGATCTGATCGGGGCCGGGCGTGACGCCGGGTGCGACGAGCTCGTCGCCGGTCGCCAGGATTGCAACGCGCGGTGAGCGGCGGACCGCGAGCGTGCCGTGGCCCATGGCGGCAGCGAGCGTCAGGTCGCGCGCGCTCAGCCGGCGGTCGGCTGGGATCAGGGCGTCGCCGGCGTGAAAATCGCCGCCGCGCGGGCGCACGAACTCGGGGTCGGGCGCGCCCACGAGCACGGTGACGCGACTGCCGTCGCGCCGGGTATTCTCCTGGATGACGATGGCGTCTGCGCCTTGCGGGATGGGCGCGCCGGTGAAGATGCGCACGGCTTGACCCGCCCCGACAGGCCCGCCGAAGCCGTGGCCCGCCGCCGCCTCGCCGATCACGTCGAGGGTGGCGGGGAGGCGCGCGACATCGACGCTGCGCACGGCGTAACCGTCCATGGCGGACGCGTTAAACGGGGGTTGCGTGAGCCGGGCAATGAGCGGCGAGTAAAGCACGGCGCCGGCAGCCGACAGCAGATCCCGCTCGACGATATCCGTGGTCGCCGCGGCGTCCGCCAGAATGCGCGCGAGCGCCGCCTCGACCGTCAGTGCCCCGCCTTGCGCCATCGCCTCAGTCCGTCCCGTCCGCGCGATAGGTGCCGGAGCGACCGCCGGTTTTCTCGAGCAGCCGGATGCCTTCGATGACCATCGCCTTGTCCGCCGCCTTCAGCATGTCATAGACGGTGAGGCAGGCGACCGACACCGCGGTCAACGCCTCCATCTCGACGCCGGTCTGGCCGCCGACCTTGACCTCCGCGGTGACCTTGAGGCCGACGGGTGAGCGCGATGGCTCGAGTGTGATGACGACCTTGGTCAGCAGCAACGGGTGGCAGAGCGGGATCAGCTCGTGCGTGCGCTTGGCCGCCATGATGCCGGCGATGCGCGCAGTGGCGAGCACGTCGCCCTTTTGGGCGGCGCCGGTCTCGACGAGATCGAGCGTCTGCGCGCGCATGTGCACGAAACCCTCGGCGATCGCCGTGCGGCTGGTCACGGCCTTGTCGGAGACGTCGACCATGCGTGCGGCGCCGGTCTCGTCGATGTGGGAGAGCTTGGTCATGCCCGCGCCCCGAGCAGCGTCCGCGTGGCCTTTGCCACGTCTGATTGCCGCATCAGGCTCTCGCCGACGAGGAACGAATTTACGCCGACAGCTGAGAGGCGCCGCAGATCGGCATGCGTGGCGATGCCGCTCTCGCCGATCACGATGCGGTCCGCCGGCACGCGGGGCGCGAGTTTCTCGGTGGTTTCGAGCGTGGTGTGGAAGGTGCGCAGGTTTCGGTTGTTGATGCCGATCATCCGGCAGGGCAGCGCCAGGGCGCGGTCGAGTTCGTGCTCGTCGTGCACCTCGACGATCGCGTCCATGCCCCACGCGGCCGCCGCTTTCGCGAGCGCCATCGCCGTCGCGTCGTCGAGCTGGGCCATGATGATGAGGATGCAATCGGCGCCCCACGCGCGCGCTTCGGCGACCTGGTAGGGGTCGAGCATGAAGTCCTTGCGCAGCGCAGGGAGGCCTGATGCCGAACGTGCAGCGGTCAGAAACTCGGGCGCGCCCTGGAACGATGGCGCGTCGGTGAGCACCGACAGGCACGCCGCACCGCCTTCGGCATAGGCACGGGCCAGCGATGGCGGATCGAAATCCTCGCGGATGAGGCCCTTAGACGGGCTCGCCTTCTTGATCTCGGCGATCAGCGCATAGCCCATAGCCATGCGCGCTTCGAGCGCCTTGGCGAACGGTCTCACGGGTGGCGCGGCCTTGGCGGCCGCCTCGATCGCTGATTGCGGGCGCGCGGCCTTCGCCGCTGCGATCTCGGCGAGCTTGTAGCGGGTGATCTTCGCCAGGATGTCGGGCGTGTCGGGTGTCGGGCTCATAGGGCGCAGATATACGCGGTCGGGGTGCAGCGCGCCATGGGGAGGGTCGTCGGGGTTGCGGCCTCGACTACTACATGTACGACAGGCTCGGCTTTGGCAATGACACCATCATGCTGAACGACATCACACCCGGCAGACGATCGTCGCATCCGTCCAACAGCCGACAATCGCCGACCGACGCCCATGGGCCAGGCACGGACGGTGCGACGGGGAGAAGGCTAGGATGAGGGGCGGCCGCTTGCGCCGGCGTCTTGAGCCGGCATCTTGATTGACGACGACAGCTATCTGGGTCCAACCAGTCTGGAAACGGATATGAAATGGATCGCCCAGCATCGTCGCAAGTGACCCATAGCGACACGAGACGTCAGCTGAGGATCACGTTTGGTTCTTAGTCCGCTTCCGATCATCGCGACCGCTACTAAGGCTGGCCCTGGATCAGCCAACACGTAAGGTCGTAAAGCGATAGAAGGTTAGCGCTATCTGTCAGGAGAGAGATCACGCGCGACCCGCAAGCCGAGGCCGAGGTTGATGTACCGGACGTGGGGCCAAAGCCCGCCGCGGTACGAAGAAGTCGACTCTTTTGGACCACTGCCAAAGGAACCGCCGCGAAGCGCACGCAAAGACGTGCCATCGGCGTCCTCGCACCACTCCTCGACGTTGCCGTGCATGTCGTGCAGGCCGAAAGCATTGGCCTTGAAGGAACCCACCGGCGCCGTCAGCGTTTTGTCCCACTGGCTGCCACACCCGTCGCAGTTGGCATTTCCTCGGCCGATGTTATCGCCCCAGGGATAGCGAGTGGTCGTACCGGCCCGCGCGGCGTACTCCCATTCGG
>JANOJW010000332.1:0-12659 GCA_031418955.1 Hyphomicrobiales bacterium
GATGATGTGGCGGACAGGCGATCCCTGGCGCGCGTAGACAAGCCCCGCGTGACGCCGGCCTTGTGCTGACAACCGCAAAAAATCAGCGTCCTGCGTGAAGACGGCTCGGTTCTGGGCCAGCCGCGGAGTCCCGCCTCTCGAACTGTCAGCACATCGATGCGGTGGAGGCGCAACCCCGCAACGACTGCGGCCTGGACATGTTCATCCGCGAAATAGCGGATCTCACTCACCGCGCAGGTCCCTCAGTTTTCGCTGCAGAACCGATGGGGTCGATTGCCGCAACGCCTCTACGAAAGCGTCATCGTCCTCGATACTACGATCGATCTCGTCGCGGTGGTCGAAGTAATAGGCAAGGGCCGTGTGGACTTCGGCAAGCGACACGTCGTGCTCGGCGCAAATCTCGTCCACCGACTTGCCGAGACGCTGATACCAGATTGCAATGTTCTGGATGGTAATGCGCCGACCCGCAATCCGGGGTTTCCCGCCGGCAATTCCGGCGGTGCGCTCGATGTGCCGATCCAGACTGTCGGTCGCGATGGCCACGACCACCTCCTGAGGTTGTGCGGCGTCCTGGCGCCAATTCTACCAGAAGTCGGACCAATCATGTAAAGCGCAGTGCAACCGCGGCGAAGCGGCCATCTCTCGCGCCCCGAGCCCACCATGACATTCGCCTTTTCCCTGCTGACATCCGACGGCCTTGCCCGCCTCGGCCTGATCGCAACCCCGCGCGGAAATATCCGGACGCCCGCGTTCATGCCGGTCGGCACCGTCGGCACCGTCAAGGCGCTGTATCCCGATCAGGTCAAGGCCGCCGGCGCCGACATCATTCTGGGCAACACCTATCACCTGATGCTGCGGCCGGGTGCGGAGCGCGTCGCGCGGCTGGGCGGCCTGCACGCCTTCATGCGCTGGAGCGGCCCGATCCTCACCGATAGCGGCGGCTTCCAGGTCATGAGCCTCTCCAACATACGCAAGATCACCGAGCAGGGCGCCGCCTTCCAGTCGCATCTCGACGGCTCCAAGCTCCTGCTCACGCCCGAGCGGTCCATCGAGATCCAGTGCCTGCTCGGCGCCGACATCCAGATGCAGCTCGACCAATGCATCGAGTATCCGGCCGAGGAGACCGAGGCCCACCGCGCCATGGAGCTGTCACTGAGATGGGCCGCTCGCTCGCAGGCGGCGTTCGCCAAGCTCGGCCGGCCGGGCCAGGCGCTGTTCGGCATCGTGCAGGGCGGCACCTATGCGAACCTGCGGCGGGAGTCTGCCGCAGCTCTCGTCGCGCTCGATCTGCCGGGCTACGCCGTCGGCGGCCTCGCGGTCGGCGAAGGCCACGACGTGATGCTGCAAACGCTGGAGACCACGCTGCCGTACCTGCCGGCCCACAAACCGCGCTACCTGATGGGCGTCGGGACGCCCGAGGATCTGATCGAGGCGGTGGCGCGCGGCATCGACATGTTCGACTGCGTGATGCCGACCCGCAACGGCCGCCATGGCCTCGCCTTCACCTGGGGCGGCCGCGTCAATCTGCGCAACGCCTGCCACGCCGAGGACTTGTCTCCGCTCGACGCGCAAAGCACCTGCCCCGCCGCCCGCGACTACTCGCGCGCCTACCTGCACCATCTCGTCCGCTCGGGTGAGTTGCTGGGCTCGATGCTGCTGTCCTGGAACAACACGCACTTCTATCAGGAGCTGATGGCCGCCATGCGAGCCGCGATCTCGGAGGGCCGCTTCGCGACGTGGGCCGCCGAGACCAAGTCGCGGATCAGGGCACGCGGCAATTGACGGAGCCATCGACCGGAGTGCACACGCGATCCGTGCAGGTCAGTCTGTTACCTTGTCTGGGTCATCGGCCCGATGTAATTGACATGGCCCATCTTGCGCCCCTCTCGCGCTTCGCGCTTGCCATAAAGGTGCAGACAGGCGCCGGGCTCCCGCGACAGCGCCAGCCAGTCGTCGGCCTGGTGCCCGATCAGGTTCTGCATGCGCGCATCGGAATGGCGCGTGGTCGCCCCGAGCGGCCAGCCGGCGACCGCGCGGATGTGGTTTTCGAACTGGCCGACCGTGCAGGCGTCCATGGTCCAATGGCCGGAGTTGTGCACGCGCGGCGCGATCTCGTTGACCATCAGCGGTTGGACGGCGTCCGGCCCGAGATAGAACAGCTCGACGCCGAGCACGCCGACATAATCGAGCGCCGTCGCAATGCGGCCGGCAAGCGCGCGGGCTTGGGTCTCGATCGCCGCTGGCACTCCCGACGGCACCGTCGAGGTGCGCAGGATGCCGCCCGCATGCTCGTTGCGCGGCGCGTCGTAGCAGGCAAGCGTGCCGTCGAGCGCGCGCGCCACGATCACCGAGATCTCGCAGGCGAAGGCGACCCGCTGCTCGAGTACGGCAGCGACACTGCCCAGTGACCGGTATGCTTCCGCAATGTCAGATGCGGCCGCAATTGCGATCTGGCCCTTGCCGTCGTAGCCCAACCGCGATGTCTTCAAGATCGCGGGTGTCTCCCACGCCGTCATCGCGACTTCTGCACCAGAAACGCCGCCGTGCTCCATCGACACGAACGGGGCCACCGGAATGCCCAGCCCCGCGATGAAGGTCTTCTCGACGATTCGGTCCTGCGCCACCTCGAGTGCGCGGGGACCAGGCCGCACGGGCACGCGCTTGGCCAAGTGCCGCGCCGCCTCGACCGGCACGTTCTCGAACTCGTAGGTGATCACGTCGCACTCGCGCGCGAACTCATCGAGCCGGGCCAGGTTCGTATAGCCGCCCACCTTGTGCGTCTCGGCGACGTCGAACGCGGGCCCGGAATCGTCGGCATAGATGTGGACGCACAATCCGAGCCGGCTCGCCGCCTGCGCCAGCATGCGCCCGAGCTGGCCCGAGCCCAGGATGCCGATCACGGAACGGGGCGGCAGCGGCGCGTCAGCCATGGTCAGGCGTCGTCCTTCGGTGTCAGGGCGATGCTGTCGGTCTGCTTCTGTCGCCAGGCCGCGACCCGTTGTCCGAGCGCGGCATCCGAAAGCGCCAGGATCTGGGCGGCGAGCAAACCCGCGTTGGTAGCCCCCGCCTCGCCGATCGCCAGCGTTCCGACCGGAATGCCGGCCGGCATCTGCACGATCGACAGCAGGCTGTCCTGCCCCGACAGCGCGCTCGACTTCACGGGCACGCCGAGAACGGGGAGCGTCGTCATCGCCGCCGCCATGCCGGGAAGGTGGGCGGCTCCTCCGGCGCCCGCGATGATCACCTTGTAGCCCTTCGCCGCAGCACCCTTGGCGAACGTATAGAGCCGGTCGGGCGTGCGGTGCGCCGAGACGATCTTCTTGTCGTAGGCGACGCCGAGCTCATCGAGGATAGCCGCGGCCCGGCGCATGGTCGGCCAGTCGGACTGGCTTCCCATGATGATGGCGACGGGCGGGGTCGCAGACGGCATCGGACCTTCCGGCATTCTGTCGGTGGGCAAGGAGACCGCATCTACCGGCACCTGCGGGCCTCATGCAAGGTGGCCCTTCGCGCAATCCGCCTGGCAATCCCAGGTTTTCCTCAAAGACGCGTGCACTTCGGCCGAGACCCGACGCCCCGTGCTGTAGCGCAGCGCCGTGTCACGTCGGGTCTCGCAAGCGCAGGGCTCTACCCGACCTTGTCTGCCGCAGCCCCGCCGAGGATGGCGTCGGCGATCTTCTCGGCCGCCATCAGGGTCGGGAAGTTGGTGTTGGCCGACGGCACCACGGGAAAGATCGAGGCGTCACACACGCGAAGTCCCTGCACGCCGCGCACCCGGCCGGCCGTATCGGTCACCGCCATCGGGTCGCCGTCGGCGCCCATCCGGCACGTACACGACGCGTGCCACACCCCGATCGCCGCCTTGCGCACGAACGCCTCGAGCGCATCGTCGTCGCGCATGCACTCCTCGAACCGGAAGCCTTCGACCACGACGTTTTCGACGAGATACTTGCGCAGCAGCGAATTGGCGTCGAGGAGGCCGGCGGCGACCGCGGTGTAGATCATGTTCTGCGTGTTGACGACACCGAGGCGTCGCACGCGGTCCGAGTAGGTGGCGGGAAAAGGATTGTCGGCCGCGGCGCGCAACGCCGGCTCGGCGTACATCCCGCCCAGCATGCGAAAGCCCGACATCAGCCGCTCGAGATCGCGCCGGTCAGACAGCAGGTTGAACTCGACGAGCGGCTCCTCGCGCCAGTCGCGCGTCGTCAGCTTCACTTCGCCGCGCTCCGAGCAGGTGCGGTTGACGAACACGAGCAGCGAGCCGATGCGCTCGCCGACCGCATGCCAGGCCGACTTCGTCGCCACCGCCACGAACATGTCGCCTTTCGGGATCTCGGGCAGATTGGAGGAATAACGCAGACCAAGCGTCAGATGCCGCCGCGTGTGCTCGTTCATGCGGTTGCCGCGCTTGACGTAGCTTGCGGCCGCGATCGAGGGATGGTCCATCAATCGCTGACCGACGCCTGCCAGTGCCGACCGCACGTGGATGCCCATATCCTTCAGGTGCCCGACCGGACCAATGCCGGCGCGCAGCAGGTGCGCTGGCGAATGAATCGCGCCCGAGCACAGGATCACCTCGTTGGCGCGGAACTCCTCGGAGCGGCCCTTGATGTGCGCCTTGACGCCGATGCAGCGCGAGCCGTCGAACAGCAGCTCGGTCACCTGCGTCTCCGTCGAGATGCGCAGGTTCGAACGCCGGCGGACGTCGGCGTCGAGATAGCCGATCGCGGCCGACACGCGTTGCTCGTTGACGTTCGAGTGCGTCAGCGGAAAGTAGCCGTCGCGAAACTCCCCGTTCTGGTCCTCCAGCCGCTCGAAACCGGCGGTCCGGAAGGCCTCGGCTGCGGCGCGCGTGAAGCCCGTCCAGTGCTGCTCGGGGATGCGGCGAACCGGGATGCGGCCGTCCTTGCCGTGATAAGGGCCGTCGAAGTCCTGGTCGCGTTCGACCTTCTTGAAGTAGGGCAGCACCTCGTTCCAGCCCCAGCCCTTGGCGCCGCGATCGACCCACATCTCATAGTCGGTTGGCGCACCGCGGTTGGCGAGCTGCCCGTTGATCGACGAGCCGCCGCCCAGCACGCGCGCCTGCTCGTACTTTCGAAAGGGCGGCGGGCTCTCCTCGGGATTATTGTGGGAGACGACCTCGGTGCGCACCTTCAAGTCCGTCCAGTGGAAGCGCGGGTCGAAGTAGGCCTTGCCCGAATAGCTGTCGAGGATCTCGGCGGGCTCCGCACCCGGCGGCGTGTCGGGCCCCGCCTCGAGCAGCAGCACACGGTTGTCGCTCCTGGCCGACAGCCGATGCGCCAGCACCGAGCCCGCCGAGCCGCCGCCGACAATCAGATAATCGTAAACCGTCATCGTGTTATGCCGCACCACCGATCCACCTGACGCCTATAGACGCCAAGGGCCCGGCCACGGTCAATTCTCGGAATGCCGCTTGCATACCGGTATTCCGCAAGCGTTGCGGCAAGAGCGCACAGGAGTTGCATGGGCGGTGTCAGGAGTTGAGCCGCCAGATCGCCGCGTTGAGGGCGGTCGCGAACGAAACCCATGCCAGATACGGCACGAACAGCAGGCTCGCCGAGCGGCTCGCGCGCCACGTCGCCACGATGAATGCCGCGATCGCCAGCCACAGGACCAGGATGTCGACGAGGGCCGCACCGATCGCCTGCCGCCCGAAGAACAGCCACGACCACGCTCCATTTGCCGCCAGCGCCACAAGCCAGAGCCCGGTCGCTGCACTCCATCCCTGCCGGCGCCAAGCGATCCAGCCCGCCAGCGCGATCATGACGTAGAGCACCGTCCAGACCGGCCCGAACAGCCATCCAGGCGGCGTCCAGGCCGGCTTTTGCAGCGCAACATACCAAGCCCCTGGGCGGAACTGCGCGCCCATAGCCGCGGCCGCCAACGTCAGCAGCACGAATGGGACGATCGAGACGATCCGAGACATGAGTTCTCCAGCTCACTGTCATGGGGTACGTCTGGGTCGTGCCGCTGGATCGTAGGTGACCGCGATCACGCCGCCTTCTTGCGGTTCTTCGCCAGCCAGTCCTCGACGAGACCAACGGTGGCGTCGAGTGAGCCGAGCCGCTTGCCCTTCTGTGCCGCAATCGACTGCACCAGCAGATCGACGCGCTCGATGTTCGGCGCGCCGGCCGCCAATGCGCGGGCCGCCGACGACGGGCTGCCGAGCGAGAGCGCCGCGTTGGCGTACTTCTCGAACGGCACCATGTCGTTGGTGTCCGCACCGAGCCCCACGCACAGGTCGACGACCCAGTTGTAGACCGTGCGCGTCGCCTCGATGTCCGTATGCACGGCGTCCTTGATCGGGCGCATCGCGTCCTTCTGCACGCAGCGGTAGTTGCCCGCGATCAGCATCGCCCACTTGGCCAGCGGCACGAACACGCTGTCGTGCACCTTGAGCTTCACGGGCAGGTCGATCTTCTCGCCGTTGACGTCCAAGCGCGCCGCCTCGATGTCGGCCTGCATCTGGCGCAGGATCGCGGTGTGGGCCTCCGACTCGAAGGCCGCAGACTTGAAGTTGGTCGGCAGCCGCACCTGCAGCACGTTGACCTTCTCCTCGGGCGGGCGGAACGCCTGCGGATCGGGGCTGCACAGCGTCATGCAGGCGGGATCGAAGTTCTGCCAGACCGTCCAGTCCGCAAAGCAGGGCTTCAGGCTGTCGGTCTCTAGTCCCTTGATGCGCTTCAGGTACGGCAGCGGCGGCATGTTCATGATCGACATGCACGGCTTTCGCGACTTGGCCACCCGGTCGAGCAGCTCGCGGGCGCCGGGCGTGCGATACTGCGGCTCTTGCATGGCGAGCGCGACGAGGTCGTACTCGGCGGGGTCGGCCTTGTCGGGGCTGCCTGCCGTCAGCTTGCCCGGCAGCGTGCGGCTGTCGATTTCGAGCAACCCCTCGCGGCCCTTGATCGGCATTTTCACGCGCGCGCCGTCCGTGTTGATCAGGTCCACCTCTGCGGGCAAACAGATCAGATGCGTGTCGTGGCCGGCGAGCGCCAGCTTGGTGCCGAGCAGGGAGCCGTACGAGGCTCCCATGACCAGGGTCCGGTAGCGCTTCGCCATGTCGTGGGACTCCAGATGCAGGCGGCGACAGGCGGCAGGATCGCTGCAGTCGACAAAGGCTACGGTAGGTGCGAGCCGCCCGCAGCGCAATCGGTCGGCGTCAACTCATCTCGCAACTGCGGTTCGCAACCGCACAATGGCTCGCTGGCACTCAAGGGCAGCGGCGCTCTCACTTCTCGACGAAGGCGCGCCTCGCCGATCACGGCCGTGCCGGCGAGCAGCAGCGGGCGAATGGCCCGGCGCAGCGCGGCTGCTGGATCGCTCGGAGTGGTCGGCTTCTGCGGCGTCATCGGGAACATCGGGATCTCCGCACGACGGGGACTGCGGTGGAAGCTGGATTGGGAGTGGGCGCGCGCCGTTCACTTCTTCTGCGCGAGCGCGGGGATCTTCTGCACGAGCCTTGAAGGCGCGGCAGATGCGGTCGCGGGCAGCTTTGCGGCGGCCTCGGTCGCGGCACGGGCCTCCGTCGGGCCCTTCGGAGCCGCCGCCCGCTCCCCCGTTGCAGGGGCCACCGGTGTCGCGGCGTTGGCGACCGGCTTCATGAGGTCCTTCAGCACCGCGTTCCGGTCCTCGAACCGTTCGAGGCGGCCGTCCTTCAGGATCGCGACCTTGTCGACGACCGCCAGGGCGGCCAGCCGATGGCTGACCAGGATGATCGTCGTGCCGGCTGCCTTCAGATCGCGGATCGCCTGATGGCGATCGAGATGGCCGCTTGTCCCGTTTCGTAGCAGGCGTCCCGCAAAGGCTCGTGAGGGGAGCGTCAAACGATCGTCAAAGCGCCATCAATTCGGCAGGTCATGTTGTTCTTGGAACTTCGTGAATTTCGTCAACATATTGATATTGCTTCATTTATACTATTTTCAAAGGACCTTGGACCGCGCTGATCGGACTTCGGTCCGTACCTGCGATCAGACGTTGATCCGATGCGTGAATGTCAGCGTGAAGCCTTTATATCGGGAGCACCATCCGTCCTCATCTGATTTCCACGGATGTTGCGTTGACATAGCGACGGGCGCGCGGCCCAGGCCGCACATTTCGGGGCACGCAGACATGACGGCAGCGGTGGCCATCGCGGGCGGGCAGGCGCTCCATGTGTCGTTGCTCGGGCCGGTGCGGGTGCGTGGCGCGGGCGGCCGCGACCTGACGCCGGCAAGCCGGCGCAGCCGCGCCATCATCGCCTACCTCAGCCGGGCGCCCGGCACGCTGCTGCCCCGCCAGCGGCTCGCCGAGATGCTGTGGGATCGGGTCGGCGAGCCGCAGGCCCGTGCCAGCCTACGTCAGTCGCTCTATGAAATCAGCCGCACGTTCGGACCCGAGGGCGCCACGCGTCTGACCATCGAGCGCGAACGCGTGGCGCTGACCGCCGGCAGGATTGCGATGCCCTGGCGACCGGCGTCCAGAGCTTCGGCCTGGTATCGGCCGGCGGCGATGTCGATCACATCCTCGAGGGCCTCGACGGGCTCACCAGCCGGTTCGACGACTGGCTGATGATGGAGCGCGCGCGGATCGCTGGCGATCTGACCGCGGCGGCGAGCGCGGAACTCGACGTGCTGAAGGCCCGCCGCGCGTCGCCCGCCAACCGGATCGCGGCGGCTCGCGCCATCCTCGCTTTCGATCCCTGTCACGAGAAGGCGACGCGGACGTTGATGCGCGCGCTGCTCGAGAGTGGCGACATGGTGGCTGCAGCGCGAGTACCAGCGCTGCAAGGAGACGCTGAAGCGGCGCCTCGACGCCGCCCCGTCCGAGAAGACCGCGGACCTCTACAAAACCGCGATGCAGCAGGACGGGACCGGGGCCTTAGCCCGCAACAGACCGCGCTAGCAGACCGAAGCAGTCAAACCGACCTCCCGCAGACATGGGTTGGACATATCGTGCGGCATTGCCTAGCGTGGCGACATCCCGATCCGCCAAAGTCACGCTGAGGAGAGTCCCATGATCCACGTGCTCGCCATCATCACCGCGAAACCAGGCATGCGTGACAAGGTGCTGGAAGCCTTCCGCGCCAATATGCCTGCCGTGCATGCCGAGAAGGGCTGCATCGAGTACGGCCCGGCGGTCGATGTCCCGGACTTCGGCAAGATCCAGACGGCGCTTGGTGCCGACACCTTCGTCGTGATCGAGAAGTGGGCCACCGCCGACGACCTCAAGGCGCATGGCGCGGCCCCGCACATGGCAGCCTATGCCGGTAAGGTGAAGGACTTGCTGGCGTCCCGCGTGATCCACGTGCTGAAGAATGGATAGTGAAACGTCCCCTCCCCATCGCCCTGCACTCGCGATGGGGAGGGGGCTAGGGTGAGGGGCGGCTGCGCCATGTGAAGGGCATCCAGCTTCTTTTACCTCTCCGGTCAATTGGTCGGCAAAAGGTCAGTTGCACCGCGCCGCCCCTCACGTTTCACCGCGTCGCCCCTCACGTTTCACCGCGTCGCCCCTCACGTTGCACCGCGCCGCCCCTCACCCCGACCCTCTCCCCATCGACGTGCAGACGGCGGGGAGAGGGGGAGCTTGTCTTATGATCGTTGGAACGGCAGGCCACATCGACCACGGCAAGACGCTGCTCGTGAAGGCGTTGACCGGCGTCGACACCGACCGCTTGAAAGAGGAGAAGGCACGCGGCATCACCATCGAGCTGGGCTTTGCCTACGTGCCGCTCGATCCTCTAGCGTCGGCGACCGCGAGCCCCGCCGACATGCTGGGTTTCGTCGACGTGCCGGGCCACGAGCGGTTCGTGCATACGATGCTGGCGGGCGCCGCCTCCGTCGACTTCGTGGTGCTGGTGGTGGCCGCCGACGACGGCGTGATGCCGCAGACGCTCGAGCATCTCCAGATCCTCGACATCCTGGGGCTTGGCGACGGCGTGGTGGCGCTGAACAAGATCGACCTCGTCGATGCGACCCGCCGCCGCGAGGTGGAGGACGAGATCCGCCGTGCGCTTGCTGGCACTGGCTTCGCCGGCGCCGACATCCTCGGCGTGTCTGCCCGCACGGGCGAGGGTGTGGCGGCCCTCAAGACGCGGCTCACCGAGGAGGCCATGAGCCGGCCCGAGCGGCTGGCTGCCGGCGTATTTCGCATGGCGCTCGATCGATCGTTCTCGGTCGCGGGCGCGGGCACCGTGGTCACCGGCACGCTCGTTTCGGGGCGCGTCGCCGTCGGCGATCACGTCGTCGGATTGCCAAAAGGTGCAACCCTGCCAACGGGAGTGGAGGCGCGCGTGCGCTCGCTGCACGCAAATGGCCGCGAGGCAGCCGCCGCACACTCCGGCGACCGGGCCGCGCTCAATCTCGCCGGCATCGACCGTGATGTGCTCGCGCGTGGCGACTGGCTGGTCGCGACGGGTCATGCCGCGACGACGCAGCGCTTCGACGCCGAGCTTCGCCTGCTCGCGAGCGAAACGCGCGCACTCAAGACCTGGACGCCCGTGCATCTTCATCTGGGCACCAGCGCAGTCGCTGCCCGCGTCGTGCTGCTCGATGCCGAGGCGTTGGCGCCGGGCCAGTCAGCACTCGCCCAGATCGTGCTGGACGCGGCCCTGCCCGTGCGCTTTGGCGACCGCTTCGTCATCCGCGACGACGGCGCCGAGCGCACCATGGGCGGGGGCTCCGCAATCGATCCGCGCGCGCCACAGCGAAAGCGCCGCACGCCCGAGCGCCGCGCCACCCTGGCCGCCTTGCGCGAGGCCGACGTCGCCGCCGCCCTCGACAAGCTCGCCGCCTCGCCGCCGGGCGTCATCCCGCTCGACGCCTTCGCCGTCGATCGCTGCCTCGATGCCGACACGCTCGAGACGCTGATCGCAATCGCCGGTCTCGTCACCACGGTCCACGAGGGGGCACGCTGGGCCGCGTCCGCCGACGCGATCGCAGGTTTGAAGCGTTCCGCTGAAAACGCACTCGGCACCTTTCATGCGGGCCATCCCGAGCAGGCCGGCATGCCGCCCGACCGGTTGCGTCTGGCGTTGACGCCGCGCATGGCAAAGCCCGTATTCGCGGCAGCCCTCCAGATGCTGGTCGAGGCGACAGCCCTCGTCGTGCAGGCGGGCGCGGTGCGCTTGCCCTCGCATTCCTCGAGCCTGGGATTGGCCGACCAGAAGCTCTGGGAGCGCATGCTTCGCCTCATCGAGGAGAACCGCTTTCGTCCGCCGCAGGTGCGCGAGATGTCGGAAGCGATCGGCCAGCCGATCACCAACATCCGCAAACTCGGCAAGACCATGGCGCGGCTCGGCAGCGTCGTGGAGATCGCGACCGACCGCTTCTTCCTGCGCGAGGCGCTGGTCGAGCTCGGTGTGAAGGCGGCCGAGCTTTCCGCGAAGAGCCCGACGAAGATGTTCACGGCCGCCCAGTTCCGCGATGCGGTGGGCTCGGGGCGCAACGTCGGCATCCAGATCCTCGAGTACTTCGACCGCCAAGGCCTGACCCTGCGCAAGGGCGACGAGCGTCGGGTCGTGAAAGACCCAGCCGCCGTCCTGGGCAAACGGACGTAACAGCGCGCACGCCTGTTCCGCGACCCTCGACCCGTCCGGCGAAACACGGCATGCTGGCCCGTATGTCGAAACAGCCCTCACGATCGAAGCCCAAACCCCGCCCACGCATGCACCTTGCGCAATTTCTCGTGCACGGGCCGACGTTCCATTCGCTCGCCATGTGGCGGCATCCCAGGACCGACCACCGGCTCGCCTGGAACGAGCCCGAGCTCTACCAGCACATCGCGCGGGTGTGCGAGGCGGCGCGCTTCGACATGGTGTTCTTCGCCGACCTCAATTACATCGCCGACACCTTTGCAGGTTCGATGGCGCCGGTCCTGCGCGCCGCCGCCCAGGCGCCCGAGCACGATCCGATCCCGCTGCTCTCGTTCATGGCGGCGGTGACGACGCGCATCGGCCTTGGCGCCACCTTCTCGACGAGCCACCATCAGCCGTTCTATGCCGCGCGCCTGTGGGCGACGCTCGACCACCTGACGAAGGGCCGTGCTGGCTGGAACGTCGTCACCTCGATCAACCGCAATCTCGACGCCAACTTCGGCGCCGAGCGCCCGCCCTCCGACACCCGCTATGACCGCGCGCACGAGTTCATGGAGGTGTGCCTGAAGCTGTGGGCGAGCTGGGAGGAGGACGCCGTCGCCATGGACAAATCCGGCGGCGTGTTCGCCGATGCCGCGAAGGTGCATCGCATCGAGCACGCCGGCCCGTTCTTCAAGTCCCGTGGCCCTCTCAACGTCGTGCGCTCACCCCACGGCGGGCCGGCGATCCTGCAAGCCGGCACCTCGCCGAAGGGCCAGGACTTCGCCGCGAAGTACGCCGACGCGATCTTCGCCATCCAGCCGCGCGCCGAGGATGCAGCCGCGTACTTCGCCTCCATCAAGAGCCGCATGGCGGATCTGGGCCGCGATCCCGATCACTGCCGCATCCTGTTTGGCCTGCAGCCGATCATCGGCGCGACTGAAGCCGAGGCGTGCGACAAGCAGGCCGAGCACAACGGCCTCGTCACCGACGAGGGTGGCATGGCGATCCTCTCGGCGCATCTCGATTTCGATCTCTCCAAGCTGCCTGCCGACGCGATCATGGCCGACCGCACCGAGCCCGAACT
>JANOJW010000333.1:0-3372 GCA_031418955.1 Hyphomicrobiales bacterium
TTGCGTCCCGGGCGCGTTTCGGCTGCAGCAAGAGCCTGATTCGGGCTGGTTTGGAATGGTTCGCGGTACACGCCGCGGCGTTGTGAGTTGCCAAAATGATTCATGTGAAACCTATCCATGTCATCGGCGGCGGACTGGCGGGCTCGGAAGCCGCCTGGCAGATCGCTGCGGCCGGCGTTGCCGTGGTGCTGCACGAGATGCGGCCCGTGCGTGGCACCGAGGCGCACAAGACCGAAGGGCTCGCCGAACTCGTGTGCTCGAACTCGTTTCGGGCCGACGACTGGACTTCGAACGCGGTCGGACTGCTGCACGAGGAGATGCGGCGCGCCGGCTCGCTGATCTTGTCAGCCGGCGACCAGCACAAGCTGCCAGCCGGCGCGGCGCTTGCGGTCGACCGCGACGCGTTCTCGGACGAGGTGACGCGGCGGCTCGCGGGGCATCAGCTGGTGACCATCGCCCGCGAGGAGATCGGCGGGCTGCCACCGGAGGCCTGGGACAGCGTGATCGTCGCGACCGGGCCGCTGACATCACCGGCGCTCAGCACGGCGATCGGCGCGCTGACGGGGGAGGCCGAGCTCGCGTTCTTCGACGCGATCGCGCCGATCGTGCATTTCGAGTCCGTGAACCTCGATATCGCCTGGAAACAGTCGCGCTACGACAAGCCGGGCCCTGGCGGCACAGGGGCCGACTACCTCAATTGTCCGATGAATCGCGAGCAGTACGAGGCGTTCGTCGACGCGCTGCTGGCGGGCGACAAGACCGAGTTCAAGGAATGGGAGGGTACGCCCTACTTCGACGGCTGCCTGCCGGTCGAAGTTATGGCGGAACGGGGCCGCGAAACGCTGCGGTTCGGGCCGATGAAGCCGGTAGGACTGAGCGATCCGCGCACGGGGATGCGGCCGCATGCGGTGGTGCAACTGCGCCAGGACAACGCGCTTGGCACGCTGTGGAACATGGTCGGTTTCCAGACCAAGCTGCGGCACGGCGCGCAGACGCGGGTGTTCCGTATGATTCCCGGGCTCGAGCAGGCCGAGTTCGCACGGCTCGGCGGCCTGCATCGGAACACTTTCCTCAATAGCCCGCGACTGCTCGATGGCTCCTTGCGGCTGAAGGCGATGCCGCGGCTGCGGTTTGCGGGACAGATCACGGGTGTCGAGGGGTATGTCGAGAGCGCCGCGATGGGGCTGCTGGCTGGTCGGTTCGCTGCGGCCGAGCGGCTCGGGCGGCCGGTCGTGGGGCCACCGGCGACGACGGCGTTCGGCGCGCTGCTCAATCACATCACAGGCGGGCATATCGAGAGACTGGAGGCGGGTCCGAGGTCGTTCCAGCCGATGAACGTGAATTTCGGGCTGTTTCCGCCGCTCGAAGCGCCGACCATGGGTGCCGACGGCCGACGGCTCAAGGGCAAGGAGCGGGGCGGCGCGAAGAAGCGGCTGATCGCGGAGCGGGCGCTCGCCGATCTGACAGGCTGGCTCGGCAAACTTGAGGTCGCCTCCCGAGATAATCTGCACAGAATCTGATGATACCAGTGGGGTCGCCGACGTATCCCCTTTCAGCATATTGCTGGCATTGGTATAGTCCTGGCCGAGGACGCTCTCAAGTAGCGGACGATCGAACCGCTCAATATTCTGCTGCTCGATTTAACCGTCAAGCTCTTCCGGCAGAAACCGAAGCGTCACGAAAGAATGCTTCCTGCAAGACCACCCTTTCTAGCGTGAATTCATACTCGACATAGATTGTCGGCATTTCGTGTGCCCATGATCCATGAAAGACGAATGCCCGTCTCTCGCCACCTTCCACCAATGGGGTGCCCTTGGTGGGATCGTGGGCCAGCACCCACTTGATCGTATCCCATGCGACGTCTGCTCGTGCCCACTTTTCAAAGGCTTCGTCCGCTGCGTCCATCACATGGGGAGCTTCAACAACAGCGCGCATCAAGTCGTCTCTCGGGCGCGCTTTTGCTGTTGTGCCCATTCGACCTCTTCCGCTGTGGGCTCGCGGATACGACTAGCAAGAAACGCATGAAGTGGCAGTGTTTCGCCCATTTCCGCAATTTGCCAACCGTAATCGTGGGACTTATCACTTATTGATCGCGCGGTGTGTTCTTCCGAAATGTGTTTGATCCACCAATCTATAAAGCTTAACTCTTGCGGAGAAAAGGTCGATATATCCGGCGGATTGGCGACCGAGTACCTTTGGATCTGGTGCTCGTAGTACGGCTCTGTCCACGCCTGCACTTGACCGGACTCGGTCAATTCCCGGAGAACGCCTTTAATGTGTCGTGGTACTGGTCCGAATTTTTCGCGAATGAATGTCTCACCTGTGATCTCTTTGCCGAGCGCCTCAAAGCATCTTGCCTCGGAGAACCAGACTACCTTGTTGAGTTTGGTCGCGCCGAATGCAGGCACACCTCCGGCCCTCCACAGGATGTAGAGTACAAGAGCCTTAAATTTGATCTCATCGAAGGTCATGACAGAAGATTAGCAGACGGCGCTTGACATTGCCATCTTTTTCTGTCTACCGAGATGCCGCTTGTGCACGCCTCGCTTTTCACTTTGAGTTGCCGCGTGATCACACCGTCCGGTAGCCGCCGTCGGCCATGACCATCGCCCCGGTCACGTAGCTCGAGAGATCGGCGGCCAAGAAAACCGCCGGGCCGACGATATCCTCGGCACGCCCCGGACGGCCGAGCGGCGTGTGCTCGAGGAAGGTTTTCATCATGTCCGGATTTTTGGCGCGGGCCTCGGCGTTGAGAGGGGTCTCGATCATGCCCGGACCAATGGCGTTGACGCGAATGCCATACCGTCCCAGCTCGGCCGCCAGTGCGCGCGTGAAGCCCAATACGCCATGCTTGGACGTCGTGTAGGCAGGCGAGTTCGGGGTGCGAACGTGCATGAACGACTGGATCGAGCCGATATTGACGATGCGGCCCTTGGTAGCCTGAAGCTGGCCCAGGAAGGCGTGAGTGACATTGAACACGCCATCCAGATTGATCGCCATGATGTCCTCCCAGTCCTTGAACACGGCCTCGGGCGCGGCGGTGAAGGCATTGCGGCGGTTGATGCCGGCGTTGTTCACGAGCACCGAGACCTGCCCGATGGATTTGCCGATCTCGGCGGCCATTGCGGCGCAGGCTTCGCGCTTCGTCACATCGAGGGTGTGGGCCGACGCCTTGCCGCCGGCGGCCGTGACGAGCTTCACGGTTTCGGCTGCTCCCTCGGCGCTGGTGTCCAGCACGACGACGCGGGCGCCTTGCGTCGCGTAGCCCTGGCAGATGGCACGGCCGATGCCCGAACCGCCACCGGTGACTGCCGCGATGTGTCCTGCGAGAAGTTGGGTCATGGAGGTGGTCCTTTCTGTAGGCGTGTCTTG
>JANOJW010000334.1:0-4811 GCA_031418955.1 Hyphomicrobiales bacterium
CAGCATGCCCGGCATCGGTGAACTGGCGGCCCGTGTCCTGCTGGCCGAGATCGGTACCGACATGAGCCGGTTCCCGACGGCGGGTCATCTCATCTCATGGGCTGGGCTGTGCCCCAAGAACGACGAGAGCGCCGGCAAGCGCCGCTCGACCCGCATGCGCAAGGGCGCTCCCTGGCTCAAGACCACACTGATCCAATGCGCCTGGGCCGGCGCCCGCAAGAAGGGCAGTTATCTCCAGGCCCAATTCCATCGCCTGCGAGCACGCCGGGGCGCCAAGAAAGCCATCGGAGCAGTCGCTGCCTCCATGCTGACGGCCGCCTATCACATGATTGCCAACGGTACGTTCTACCAGGATCTCGGCGCCGATCACTTCGAACGCCGCGCCAAGCCCACGCAGATCAGGCACCTCGTCGCCAGGCTCCAGAGCTTGGGCTATGACGTGGAGATCAAGCCGCTGGCCGCATGACTCGTGGCCAGTTTCTTTCTAGGCCAACCGAGCGCATCCAAGCGGGGCCGTCGGCATTTCGCACTTGCGAAAAGAACGTGATGCCCGTATAAATGGCAACAAATGATAATGACTAAAAATCAGGCAATGATCACCGCAGCCACACCCCGGAACGCCTCCACCCCGATCTCCATCGGCCCCCACCGGCTCGCCAACCCCGTGGTGCTGGCGCCGATGTCGGGCGTCTCGGATCTGGCCTTCCGCGCCCAGGCCCGTGAGCTGGGAGCGGGCCTCGTGGTGTCGGAGATGGTCGCCAGCCGCGAGCTCGCCTCTGCCCGGCCCAGCGTCGTCCTCAAGGCCCGCGGCGAAGGTATCGCGCCGCACGTCATACAACTCGTCGGCTGTGAGGCGCACTGGATGGCCGAGGGCGCGCGGCTCGCCGAGAGTGCCGGCGCCGATATCGTCGACATCAACATGGGCTGCCCGGCGCGCGAGGTGACAGGCCGGCTCTCGGGCAGCGCCTTGATGCGCGAGCCCGACCATGCGCTGCGCCTGATCGAGGCGGTCGTCGGCGCGGTCAAGGTTCCCGTTACGCTCAAGATGCGGCTTGGGTGGGATGACGCGAGCCGCAACGCGCCCGACATCGCCAAGGCAGCGGAAGGTGCCGGCGTGCGCCTCATCACGGTGCACGGACGCACGCGCTGCCAGTTCTTCAAGGGCGCAGCCGACTGGAGCGCGGTGGCGCGCGTGAAGCGGGCCGTCGGCGTGCCGGTGCTCGTCAACGGCGACATCACGTCTCCAGCAGCTGCCGCATCGGCGCTCGCGGCCTCGGGCGCCGACGGCGTCATGATCGGGCGCGGGGCCTATGGCGCGCCGTGGCTGCCCGGCCGTATCGCTGCAGCGCTCGCCGGCGGGGATCCCGGCGCGCCAGCGCTCGCCGATCAGCAGCGCATCGCCCTCGCCCACATCACGGCGATGCTGTCGCTCTATGGACGCGCGCTCGGCCTGAAAAACGCGCGCAAGCACGTCGGTTGGTACATCGAGACGAGTGGCGTGGACGCTGAGACCGCGAAAGCATGGCGGCGGCGGCTGTGCACCGAGGACAACGCCGACGCGCTGCTCGCGGGCCTCGCCGCCTTTTACGATCAAGCTATGGACCCGACCGCGAGGGCCGCCGCGCTGGACTCGAGCGCAAGAAGGATCGCGCTGGACCCGTGCGCGAGGAATAGCGCATGAGCACGCCCACCCAACCGCTAGCCCGATCAGCGGGTGCCGCCGCCTCGACGAGCGCCCGCCGCCACGTCGAGCACGACGTGCTGCTTGCAGCCCTGCCGCACCCGATCCTGGTCGTCGGCGAGGACAGCCGCGTCGTCTACGCCAACCCGGCCGCCGAGAGCTTCTTCGAGGCGAGCCAGGCCATGTTGAAGCGCCAGCGCCTCGACGAGATCGTCGCCGTCAACGGCCCGCTGGTCACGCTCGTCGCGCAGGTGCGCCGGTCGGGCGCGACCGTCAACGAGTACGGCGTCGAGATCTCGACACCGCGCGCGCACGCCCCCCGCCTCGTCGACATTCATGCGGGCATCGTCCCCGAGCAGCCTGAGTTGACGCTCATCATGCTGCAGCAGCGCTCGATGGCGCAGATGATCGCGCGGCAGTTGAACCATCGTGCGGCGGCGCGCTCGGTGTCGGGCATGGCGGCGGTGCTCGCACACGAGATCAAGAACCCGCTGTCGGGCATCCGGGGTGCAGCCCAATTGCTGGAGCCCGCCCTCTCCGACGAGGACCGCGCGCTGGCCCAGCTCATTTGCGCGGAGACCGACCGCATCCGCAATCTCGTCGACCGCATGGAGGTGTTCGGCGACGAGCGGCCGCTTGCGACCGAGCCAGTCAACATCCACGCTGTGCTCGATCATGTGCGCCGGTTGGCCGAGTCGGGGTTCGCGCGCGGCATCAAGTTCATCGAGGATTACGATCCCTCGCTGCCCCCACTTGCCGCCAACCGAGACAAGCTGGTGCAGGCGATCCTCAATCTCGTGAAGAACGCCGCCGAAGCGCTCGCCGACAAAAAGGACGATCGCCGCATCGTGCTCTCGACCGCCTTCAAGCCGGGCGTGCGGCTGAGTGTGCCGGGCTCGGATGCGCGCGTCTCGCTGCCGCTGCGCATCGAGATCGAGGACAACGGGCCGGGTGTCTCCGACGCGATCAAACCGCATCTGTTCGATCCGTTCGTGACGACCAAACGAACGGGAAGCGGTCTCGGTCTCGCGCTCGTCGCCAAGATCGTCGGCGATCACGGCGGCATCATCGAGTGTGAGTCCGAGCCCAAGCGCACGGTGTTCCGCATGCTGCTGCCGCTGCAGACGCACGACACGCGCGGCGTGAGCCCGAAACGATAACCGCGGAGGAGACGGACATGGCGCGCGGGACCATTCTCATTGCCGACGACGACGCGGCGATCCGGACCGTGCTCAACCAGGCGCTGTCGCGGGCCGGATACGCGCCGCGCGCGACGAGCACGGCGGCCATGCTCTGGCGCTGGGTGTCCGAGGGGCAGGGCGATGTCGTCATCACCGACGTCATCATGCCCGACGAGAACGCGTTCGACCTCATTCCCCGCATCAAGAAGGTGCGGCCCGATCTGCCGATCATCGTGATGAGCGCGCAGAACACGCTGATGACCGCGATCGCGGCCGCCGAGAAGGGCGCCTACGAGTACCTGCCCAAACCCTTCGACATCGCCGAGGTGGTGAGCGTCGTCGCCCGCGCGTTGGCCGAGCCCGGCCGCAAGCGTGAAGCGCCCGCCGACAGCGACGGCGAGGAACTCCCCGTTATCGGCCGTTCGCTTGCCATGCAGGAGATCTACCGCGTGCTGGCGCGGCTCACCCAGACCGATCTCACCGTGATGATCACGGGCGAGTCGGGCACCGGCAAGGAGCTCGTCGCGAAAATCCTGCATGACCATGGCCGACGCCGCAAAGGGCCGTTTGTGGCGCTCAACATGGCGGCAATTCCCCGAGAGCTGATCGAGAGCGAGCTGTTTGGCCACGAGAAGGGCGCCTTCACCGGCGCGCAGGCCCGCACGCAAGGGCGCTTCGAGCAGGCCGAGGGCGGCACGCTGTTTCTCGACGAGATCGGCGACATGCCGATGGAGGCGCAGACGCGGCTCTTACGCGTGCTGCAGGAGGGCGAGTACACGACGGTCGGCGGCCGCACGCCGATGAAGACCGACGTGCGCATCGTTGCTGCCACTCACCGCGATCTGCGCATCCAGATCCAGCAGGGCCTGTTCCGCGAGGATCTCTACTATCGCCTCAACGTGGTGCCGCTGCGCCTGCCGCCTTTGCGCGAGCGCCTCGACGACATCGGCGATCTGGTCCGCCACTTCCTGCGCACCGCCGCCCGCGAGGGGCTTGGCCAGAAGAGCATCGCACCGGCTGCGATCGAGCGGCTGAAGCGGCACGCCTGGCCCGGCAACGTGCGCGAGCTGGAAAACCTGATACGCCGGCTGGTGGCGCTGCACAGCCAGGACACCATCACTCTCGAGACCGTCGAGGGCGAGATGCTGGAGGTCAAGTCGGCGCCGCGCTTCGACGTCGAGCCGACGGGGGCCCAAGAGCTGAGCGAGCTCGTCGAGCGCTATCTCGCCTCCCACTTTGCGAGTTTCGGCCGCGATCTGCCCCCGCCTGGCCTCTACCGCCGCATCCTGCGCGAGGTCGAGCAGCCGCTGATCACCGCCGCGCTGACCGCCACCCGCGGCAACCAGATCAAGGCGGCGGAGCTCTTGGGCCTCAACCGCAACACGTTGCGCGAAAAGATCCAGTCCCTCGAAATCCAGATTTTCAAAGGCCCGCAAGCGTAGGTCGGGTAGAAGGCCGCTCTGCACTTGGCGAGCCGAGACCCGACAGCGCAGTGGTGCGTCGGGACGCATTCGCAGGTCGGCTAGACATCTCGTCGTTTGTCATCCTCGGGCTTGCCTGCCCTCGGCGAATGCCGACGGGTCCCGAGGACCCATCGTGCAGCACGCTCCGACAGACCAGGGAGAGCGCCAAGATGGCCGACAGCACCTACTGGGTCTATATCCTCACGAGCAAACCCTACGGCACGCTCTACGCCGGCGTGACTGCCGCCGCGCCTCGGTCCCATCCCCCAGCTTGTAGGTTGGGTTGAGCCTCTGCACTTGGCGAAGCCCAACGGCAACGGCAACGATCTGCGCGTTGGGCTTCGCAAGGGCTCAACCCAACCTACGAGAAATCCGCCAACTCCGCGATCTGGGCCTCGATCTGCGGGATCCAACGCGTCCGCCTCGCATCGAGCCGCCCGGCTGCAGCGAGTGGCTGCAGGATGGCGAGCGCCGCTTCGAGATCGG
>JANOJW010000335.1:0-5820 GCA_031418955.1 Hyphomicrobiales bacterium
GTTGCGCTTCGCCGCGTGAGACTTTTCGGCGCCGCCCGAGCCGCTCCAACGTGCCGCGCTCCTCATCGGTGAGGGTGATCTCGCTCGCTGCTTTCTGCCGTGCCATGTGCCGCCCCGAATCAGTGCCCGGAGCAACAAGAATCAGAACCGCGCCGATGTGGCTAGTAATTTCTGAGACGGGACACTTGTTAGCACTGCAGACAAGCACAGCAAGGCCGAGCAACCGAACGTACGATCGGCGCGTCCCTGACACATGCCGTGGGTGCCCGCCTTCGCGGGCATGACGATAGTTGGTTTGGCGTGGATTGGCGTTCAGCAATGGACGTTCATCGCCCACCTTGCGCAGCCTACCCAAAAGATGCCGAACCAGCGTGACGCTGTCAAATGCAGGGCAGCGTTAGGGTTAAGGCCGAGCCAGTCCTACTTCGCCTCGGCGAGCTTTGCGAGCTCGGCGACGAAGCCGCGGGCGCCTTTCATCCGAGCGGCGGGGGCATCCCAGTCGGCCTTGAAGACGAGTTTCATCTCGGGGTTGGCCTTCGGTTGCACACCCGCAACCGGCGCGATCTTCAGCATGCCCCTGGAGGCCGCGATCAGTTTCACCAGCGCATCCGGATTTGAGAACTGCCCCTTGCGGAAGCCGATCGAGGCGCCGCGCGGGCCAGCATCCAGCTGCGCAACTCCCGCGCGCCGGCACAGCGCCTTGATCTCGACCACGTCGAGCAGATGCTCGACCTCGGCTGGCAACGGCCCGAAGCGGTCGACGAGCTCGGCGCCGAAGCCGTCGATCTCCTCGCGGTCGCTGAGGCCCGACAAGCGCCGGTAGAGCCCGAGCCGCACCTGCAGGTCGGTGATGTAGGACTCAGGCAGCAGCACCGGCGTGCCGAGCTGGATCTGCGGGCTCCACTGGTCGTTGGCCTCCATGAGATCGCCGCCCTTGATCGCCGCGATCGTCTCCTCGAGCATCGACTGGTACAGCTCGAAGCCCACCTCCTTGATGTGACCCGACTGCTCGTCGCCGAGCAAATTGCCGGCGCCGCGGATGTCCATGTCGTGGGAGGCGAGCGCGAATCCTGCGCCAAGCGTATCGAGCGACTGCAGAACTTTGAGCCGCTTCTCCGCTCCTTCGGTGAGCTTGTGGCCGACCGGCGTCGTGAAGTAGGCGTAGGCGCGGATCTTGGAGCGGCCGACGCGACCGCGCAGCTGATAGAGCGCGGCCAGGCCAAACATGTCGGCGCGATGCACGATCAGCGTGTTGGCATTGGGGATGTCGAGACCCGACTCCACGATCGCCGTCGACAGCAGCACGTCATACTGGCCCTCGTAGAACGCGGTCATCACGTCCTCGAGATCGGTCGGCGCCATCTGCCCGTGCGCGCGCGCGACCTTCAGTTCGGGCACATACTCGTGCAGGAACTCGGCGATCTCGTCGAGGTCGGCGATGCGGGGCACGACGAAGAACGTCTGCCCGCCGCGGTGCCGCTCGCGCCGCAAGGCTTCCCGCAGAATGACGGCGTCGACCGGCGAGATGTAGGTGCGCACGGCCAGGCGATCGATCGGCGGCGTGGTGATGAGCGACAGCTCACGCACGCCGGTCAAGGCCAACTGCAGCGTGCGCGGGATCGGCGTCGCGGTCAGCGTGAGGACATGCACGTCCTCCTTCAGCTGCTTCAGCCGCTCTTTGTGCTGCACGCCGAAGTGCTGCTCCTCGTCGACGATGAGCAGGCCCAACCGTGCGAACTCGATCGCCTTGCCGAGCAGCGCGTGCGTGCCGACGACGATGTCGATCTGTCCGTCCTTGAGGCCGGCCTTGACCTCGGCCAGTTCCTTTGCCGGCACCATGCGCGAGGCGCGGCCGAGCTTCAGCGGCAGACCCTTGAAGCGCTCGACGAAGGTCTTGTAGTGCTGGCGCGCGAGCAGCGTCGTCGGCACCACGATGGCGACCTGCAGTCCAGCCATCGCCGCAACGAAGGCCGCACGCAAGGCGACCTCCGTCTTGCCGAAGCCGACGTCGCCGCAGACGAGGCGATCCATCGGCCGGCCGGCTGCCAGATCCTCGGTGACGGCCTCGATCGAGGCGGCCTGGTCCTCCGTCTCCTCGTAGGGGAAGCGCGCAACGAACTCGTCATAGGCGCCCGACGGCGGTGTCAGGACGGGCGCCTCCTTCAGCTGCCGCAGGGCTGCGACCTTGATCAACTCGTTGGCGATCTCGCGCAGCCGCTTCTTGAGCTTGGCCTTGCGCGTCTGCCAGGCGACGCCGCCGAGCCGGTCGAGATCGGCGTCGGTCTCATCGGAGCCGTAGCGCGACAGCAGCTCGATGTTCTCGACGGGGAGATAGAGCTTGTCGCCGCCGTGATAGGCAAGCTCGAGGCAATCGTGCGGCGCGCCGAGCGCGGTGATGGTCTGCAAGCCGACGAAGCGGCCGATGCCATGGTCGGCGTGCACCACGAGATCGCCAACCGAGAGGCTCGTCGCCTCGGTGATCACGTCCACCGCGCGCTTGGCCTTGCGGCGCGGGCGCACCAGCCGGTCGCCGAGGATGTCCTGCTCGCCGATCACTGCGAGGTCGGGCGTCTCGAAGCCCTGCTCGAGGCCGAGCACCGCGAGCATCGGCACGGTCGGTGCCGAGACAAGCGCCTCGTCGTAGCTCTCGATCCGGCGCACCTCGGGCAAACCATGCTCGGTGAGCAGCGCGCTCAACCGCTCACGTGCGCCGGGTGTCCAGGTAGCGATGATGACGCGGCGGCCCTGTCCGATCAGCGCCTTGATGCGCGCCACCACCGCGCCGAACAGATTGCCGCCTTCAGCCGTGCGCTCGGCAGCGAACGTCTGCCCCGAGCGGCCGCGGAACGAGCGGATCGCTGAGCCGCTCTCGCCCTGCTCGAAGGGTGTGAGCTGCTTCACCTCACGCGTGGCGATCACGCGCTGCCATTCGCCCTCGGCAACATAGAGCCGTTCGGGCGGCAGCGGCTTGTAGGGCGGCGCGCCGAAGGTCTGTGTTTCGAGCGCGTCGACGCGAGCCTCGTAATGCTCCCTGATCTGCGCGAGGCGGTGGGTAATCGCCTCGGCGTCCATGTGGTCGAGGGTGACGGGCGCCTCGGGGAGATAGTCGAGCAGCGTCTCCATGCGCTCGTGGAACAGCGGCAGCCAATGCTCGACGCCGGGATAGCGCTGGCCGGAGCTCACTGCCTCGTAGAGCGGATCACCGCCCTTGTTGGCGCCGAAGGCCGCCACATAGGCCTGCCGGAAGCGGCTGGTGCCAGCGTCGCCGAACGCCACCTCGCTCATCGGAGTGAGCGTCAGGCGCTGCACGAGTTTCGCCGTGCGCTGCGTCTCGATATCAAAGCTCTTGATGCTTTCCAGCGTGTCGTCGAAGAAGTCGAGCCGCACCGGCGTCTGCCGGCCGGGCGGAAACAGATCGATCAGCGAGCCGCGCACCGCATACTCACCCGGCTCCATCACCGTGCCCGTGCGCACGAAGCCTGCGCGCATCAGCCGATCGATCAGCTCGGCGCGGTCGATGCGCTGGCCGGGCGCGATGTTCTTCAAGGCGGCCTTGATGAAGGTGCGGGGCGGCAGGCGCTGCAGCACGGCATTGACCGTGGTCAGCACCACCGTCGGCTCCTTGCGCGCACCCGCCGAAAGGATCGCCAGCGCCGTGATGCGCTTGGCGGTGATCTCGGGGTTGGGGCCGATGCGGTCGTAAGGCACGGTGTCCCAGGCTGGCAGCGATACGACCTTCACTTTCGGCGCGAAAAAGGCGAGCGAGGCCTCCAACTGGTCGAGCCGGCGATCATCGCGCGCAACGTGCAGAACTGCTTGCGGGCTGCCGCGCCGGGCCGAGGCTTCGCTCGCGAGCTGCGCCAGCACCAGGCCGTCGTAGCCCTCGGGCACGCCGGTCAACATCTCGCGCATTGCCGGTTGGCCGCGTGCGCCGGGTTTGGACTGTGCGGTCACGGACAGGTCGCCCCGTCGTCGAGGCCGTGGTCCTCGAGGCCGTGGAAGGCGCGGATGCGACCGATCAGAGGGGCGAACGCACTGCTCGCGACATCGAGGCCGGTCATCAGCCAGTGCTGGAGATCAGGCTCAGGCAGCGCCATCAGTTGCTCGAACTCGGCCAGATCCGTCTCGCTCATGGCGCCAAGCCGCGCGACGGCGAATTTGCCGAGCAGCCAGTCCATCTCCCTGGTGCCGCGGTGCGTGGCGCGATAGAGGGCGCGTCGGCGGCGCTCGTCGGGGGGAGGGAGCACGGGGGGCATGGAGGCTTGTCCACAATAGTCGAGGGGCCGGTCATGCTTTTGCACGGCCTGCCTAGCGAGCGATCTTGGCTGCGTGGTATAGCGCTCCCAACCCGGCCGGAAAAGGGCTGCCGCGCACTTCCCCCTCTCCCCATGCTCTGCGCTTGCATGGGGAGAGGGTTGGGGTGAGGGGCGGCAACATGCACAGACCGAGCAAGCGGCCGCCCCTCACCCCGACCCTCTCCCGCTCGAGTGCAGAGAGCAGGGAGAGGGGGAACCCCGCATGCGACCCACCTCGTTCAATCCCTTGTTTGCGTCGGCCGAGAGCCTCACCGGCATCGGCCCGCGGCTCGTCGTGCTGCTGCGCAAGGCGCTGCGGTTGCCGCCGGGCATCACCGAGCCGCGCGTCGTCGATCTGCTCTGGCATCTGCCGACTGGCGTCGTCGACCGCCGCGCCGAGCCGACAGTCGCTGGCGCCGTGCCCGGCACCATCGCCACCCTCAAGGTGCGCGTGTTGAAGCATCGCGGGCCGCCGCGCGGCAACGCCAAGGCTCCCTACAAGGTTGCCTGCGAGGACGACACCGGCCGCCTCGATCTCGTGTTCTTCCATGCGGAACACCGCTTCATCGAGCGCCAGCTTCCGGTGGGCGAGGAGCGCTACGTCTCGGGCCGCATCGAGCGCTACAACGACATCCTGCAGATGTCGCATCCCGACTACATCGTGCCGCCCGAGCGCCGCGACGACCTGCCATTGCTCGAGCCGGTCTATCCGCTGACCGCGGGGCTCTCGGGCAAGGTGCTGGGCAAGGCGTCGCGCCAGACTGTCGAGAAGCTGCCCGAGTTGCCCGAATGGCAGGAGCCGCAATGGCTCGCCGAGCGCGGCTGGCCGTCGGTCACGCAGGCAGCCTTGCGCCTGCACAAGCCGAAGGACGCCGCCGATGTTTCGCCCGGCAGTGCGCCCTGGCAGCGGCTCGCCTATGACGAATTGCTCGCCGGCCAGCTGGCGCTCGGCCTCGTGCGCGAGGGAAACCGCTCGCGGCCCGGCCGCAGCACGGTCGGCGACGGCCGCCTGCGCCGCAAAGTGATCGCGGCGCTGCCGTTCACGCTGACCAACTCGCAAGTCACGGCGCTCAAGGAAATCGAGGCCGACATGGCCGCGCCGACACGTATGCTGCGCCTGCTGCAGGGCGACGTCGGCTCCGGCAAGACCGTGGTCGCGCTGATGGCCTGCTCGATCGCGGTCGAGGCCGGCGGGCAGACAGCGATCATGGCCCCGACCGAGGTGCTGGCGCGCCAGCATGCCGAGACCATGGCGCCTCTCGCCGAGAAGGCTGGACTGCGCCTCGGCCTGCTGACGGGCCGCGAGAAGGGCAAGCCCCGCCGCCTGCTGCTCGAGGCGCTCAGCGCCGGCGAGATCGACATCCTGATCGGCACCCACGCGCTGTTCCAGCCCGACGTCGTGTTCCGCGATCTGTCGTTCGTCGTCATCGACGAGCAGCACCGTTTCGGCGTGCACCAGCGCCTGGCGCTGCAGGCCAAGGGTGGCGAGCGCGGCGTCAACGTGCTGGTGATGACCGCGACGCCG
>JANOJW010000336.1:0-2405 GCA_031418955.1 Hyphomicrobiales bacterium
TCATCGAGACCGGCAACGACAGCCGGCATCGGCATGATCCCGGACTACCTGACCGAGGACGAGGGCGACCTCGTGCATGTCCTCGGCAAGGCCGAAGTCGAGCATCCCTCGCTGCCGATTTTCTTCGTCTACCCGGAAGAGCTGAAGGCCTCGAAAAAGGTGCAGGTGCTGCGCGATTTCCTCGTCTCCAAGGCGCGGCAGTGGCAGCTGTAATGGAGAACTCCGGAAAACGCTTGGGACCGATTCCCGCCCGTTCGTTCTAGCCCGATCTATTCGCCCTATCCAGCTTGATTGCTACTGAGGCTCGGCGGACACGAGCGGTCGGCCGGGTTGACGGTGAGGTTGTGCGGGGACGCTTGAGAACACGTTGAGGGTTGATGACCGGGGCTCGCGCGGCGCTCGGGCCGCAGGCGCTAAGACCCTTGCGCGGCGAGCCGTGCGGTGATCAGGCCGAGCGCATCGGCGTGCGGAAGATGCGCCGGGAATGACAGCTTGATGCGGGTTTTCAGCTGCTCGACGCGCACGGCGATCTTCACGAACACGCAGCGGATCGTCTCGAACGTCGCGCCACGCCAGCGCGATCGCTTCGGCGCCGCGAGCCGCACCGAATGCAGCAGCCAGTAGGCCCCCATGTGCAGGAACAGCCGGAACTGGTTCGCCTGCCAGCGCGAGTGCGCGGTCTTGGTCGTGCTGGAAGCGCGCGTCTTCGACACGACGCGTGTGTAGAGCTTCATGTCCTTGATTAGATTTTCCATCCGCCCGCGTGCACAGTAGACGTGCTCGTAGAGATGCTTGCCGCGGCCAGCGAGATTGGTGACGACGTAGCGCACATCGCTGCCGAGCGCCGTTGCCTCGACGCGCGCGATCACCTTTTCTTGCCTCGGCCCATGAGCCCGCCGCATACTTGAACTGATGGAAGCGACGCACCTTCGGGCGGCTCGGTTTGCGCCGGATCTCACACGGGCCGCGCCAGGGCTTCGAGATGGCTTCGAGCTTCGCGTTTGCCGGGAGTCCAAGCATGTAGTCGCACTTCAAACGACGCAGCAAATCCAGCACTTCCGGCGCGCAGTAGTGGCCGTCGCCGCGAATGAGGATGCGCACCTTCGGCCAATGCCGGCGGATGCGGTGGATGACGTGCCAGAGCACGCGCGCGATCTCTTCTCCCGATGGACGCTTGCCGGGCCTGAGCAGCGACAGGATTGGTTTGCCCGAGGTCGCCTCGAAGATGTGGATCGGCTGGAAGCAATGCCCGCCCGCATGCGTGTTGAACAGGGCGAGCTGCTGGCCACCGTGCACGAGATCATCGGTGTCGTCGATATCCAGCTCGATGGAGTTGGGCGGGGTCGCGTAGCCGCGGCAGAACAAGTCGATGAAGCCGATGCCGATCTTGTAGAGCGTCCGGACGCCGGCGAGGTTCTCGAGCCGCGAGATCGTCGGCTGGCTCGGAATATCGTGACCGTCCTCGGGCGCACGATTGCAGGCGATCATCAGCGCGGGATCGTTACGCAGCGCATCGAGATCGCCGGCGTCCTCGTAGCCGGCGGCAATGGCCATCATGCGCGCCGTCGCCATGGCGGCATAGGAGTGGATGACGAGCAGCGGGTTGCGCGTGTCGGGCAGCGGCCCCGTGACGACATCCGCCACGCCGAGCCGGATTGCCGCCTCGCGCAATACGATCAGGCCGCCGTTCGACGTGAGGTTGCCAGCATCCTGCTGGGCTGTGAGCGACTTGGCCCCGACGGGTGACAGGCCGGGGAGAAACGGCGTAATCTCGGTCATGACGGTGGCGAATCCGGCGGAAGACGCGCACACTCTGCTTCGGCATCAGAATGCTACGCCAATCCAAAGGCTTCGTCGCCGCTCATCGAGTCGCATGGCAAGATAGGGCGAATAAAGCGGGCTAGCACAGTGCGGCTGAAGAAGAGTCACTTTCACCGTCCCTCACGCCCTTGCTTCCTGCATTTCCTCGCGCGTCTGCAGCACCAGCTCACCGGCGCCAAGCGGCGCGAAGTAGTCGGCAATCATGGCGTCCGTCACGTCTTCGAGCCGCGCGGGACGCCATTTCGGCGCGCCGTCCTTGTCGATCAACGCCGCGCGCGCGCCCTCATGAAAATCGTGTCCCTCGAGACACCGGCACGCCAAACGATAATCCGCCATCAGCGTCTGGCGAATATCGAGGGCTTTGGCATTGCCAATATGCCGATGCGTGATTTTCAATGACAAAGGCGACCGCGCGCGCAAATCGCGAATAACGCCGCCGGCCCAGTCTTGCGTGACGCCTTGAACGCGTTCGAGCCGTTCTAGAATTTCCTCAACGGTCGGCGCGGAGAAACATTGCGCAATGGTTTCGCGATAGGGCGCAAGCTCCGGCTCGCCCGGATCGGTGTGACGATCGTCAAGGATCG
>JANOJW010000337.1:0-6047 GCA_031418955.1 Hyphomicrobiales bacterium
GCCTTGTCGACTGAGGCGAGGTCCGCGAGTTCACCGGGGCGCACGTGCTGAGCAGGATGCCAAAGTTCCACGTCGCCGTTCTCCTTGATGCCCGCGACCCCGAACGGCGGAGTGAACACTACAGGTGTGCCGTCTTCGCGAAGGGCGAGCTTCCCGTCGGCAGTGACGACGAGCGAGGCGGCATACAGGCCTGAGGGTGAGGGCGAGCGCTTGGCTTGGTCGACGGCGGCGTTGAGGAGTCGGCACACGATGCTGGCGTAGGTCATCAGCTCGCCCATCTCCTCCTCGTTCAAGATGTGCTGAAGCTTCGCCATGGACATTCCCCTCTCGATGCACCCCCAGCGCTATCTGATTTGTATGCCTGCAGTCGAGGCGCTGAGGCGTTATCCAAGGAAGTTTAAGCGTGTGGCGTGCTACGGACGTGCTACAGAACATTAATCAGCTCAAAGAAACTAACGTGAATGCAGGGTCTCTATCAGACAATCAAGGTCTACCTGGATCACCTTGGTGAAGGTCGCGAGGTCGTGCGGCTCGATGGCGCCGGTATCCTTGTTCTTGCGGGTCATGCGCTTGGCGATGCCGATGCCGGCGCAGTTGACCAGCACGCGTTCGACGCCCAGCTGCGCGCGGGAGGCGGCGAGCGCTGCATCGACGCTTTGTTCGCTGGTGACGTCGCAGCGAAAGAAACTGCCGCCGATTGCTGCGGCATGCCGGCGCCCGAGATCTTCGTTGAGATCGTAGATGGCGACGCGCGCGCCCTTGTCGGCCAGCGCCTTGGCTGTGGCCCCGCCGAGGCCCGACGCGCCTCCAGTGACGATGGCGACGACGTCCTTGCCGATCTGCATGGCGGGCTCCTGAGCTGCGGTGGGCAGCCGCGGTCATAAGAGCCCCGGCTCCGGAGGTAAAGCCCGCGTGCTGGAAATGGCAGCTGGCGAGAGAGACCCACCACTTGGCCGCGCCCTACAACTGTTCCCTGCGCTCGACACGAAAAGGACCCGGGAGCGGACGGGCCGTCCGCACTCCGGGTCCAAACTGTCTCAGTCGAGCCGTGTCGGGCGCACCTGGCGCTCAGACCGATTCCTTCAGCTCCTTGGCGGCGCGGAAGGCGACCTTCTTGGAAGCCTTGATCTTGATTGCCTCGCCCGTCGCCGGGTTGCGGCCCATGCGCGCCGGGCGCTTGCGCACCTGCAGCACGCCAAAGCCGCCGATGCGGATGCGCGCGCCCTTCTTCAGGTGCGTGGTGATCATGCCGATCATGTCGCTCAGCACTTCGTTGGCCTGCTTCTTGGGCATGTTGTGCGCCTCGGCGAGCGCATTGCCGATGTGCTTGAGTGTGACGGTCGCGGCTTTCGCTGCGGGTTTCGCTGCGGGTTTCTTCGACGCCGATTTGGAGGCTGCCTTAGCCATGGGTGATTCCTGATCATGTTTGAATTGGTTGGGTGGCGTTGCCATGGGCAGCGGCGCGCCATAGCGTCTAAGTATTTGGAATCACCACTGTTCGGAAGCGAAAAATGCGCTCGACCACAAGAAAGGCCCGAAAAACGGGCCTTTGTGATTCGTTTGCCACAACTTGAGTGCTGAAACCGGGCTCAACTCGATCGCCGGGCGGTCGGATTCAGGCCGCACCCGTCATCTCGACCGTGCCGATGCCGTCGAGCTCAAACACGAATCGCTCGCCAGCGGCCATGGGGAGCGTCGGGATCACGCTGCCGGTGATCACCACCTGGCCGGCCTGAAGTGGACGCCCGCGGTCGGCTGCGAGGTTCGCTACCCAAGCAAGCGCCCCCATCGGATCATCCGTCTTGCCTTCGCGCGCGCCGCTGGGCTTCGACAATCGGCCGGCAATGCCATCGAGCTCGACCGACCTTGCCAGCGCGATCGGCTTGCCGAGCACGATGCCGGCGTTCCACGCGTTGTCCGCGATCAGCGTCGTCGGCTTCGTCTCTTTGTAGACGGCGTTGCGATCCTCGATCAGCTCGTAGGCGGCCATCGCCTCCATCACCTCGGCGCGGACCTCTTCGCGCGTCCAGGGCGTCGACTTCTTCGCGAGCGTCCGGCCGACCCGCACGGCGAGCTCGAACTCCGCGACCACATGCATGTGCTTGGACAGCGGCAGTGTGTAGGGCGAGGCGTGGATGTTCTTCGCGTAGATCATGCCGCCGCAGGGATGATCGATACCCATCAGCTCCTGCATAATCTTGGTGGTGACCGCGATCTTAAGACCCGAGACGGGGCCATGGATCGGCTCCCAAAGCTTCTGCAGCTCCTCTTGCACGGCATAGGCGTCAGCGATGGTCGGTGGGGCGAGTGGGCCGGCGAGGTTCTGATAGGGCTGGCGTCGGGCATGGGCGTCGGCGATGAAGCGGGCGGCGGCAGTGGGATCGAAGGCTGTGGTCATGCTGGAACTCCTTGGATCAGCGACCATGCTGAAGCAGCGTTCGAAGGTCAATCGCCGCTATCCCGGGAGGAACTCCGCCTGCGGCGGCTCCTCGAACGTGTGATTGTCTTCGACCTTGTCGAGGGGGATGCCGCCGTAGATCACGGCGATGACGCGGATGCGGTCAGGGAAGACCCGATACATCAGACGCCAGCGGTGCACGAAGGTCTCGCGCCGGTCGACGTCGTCGAACTCCGGGATCTTGCGCTGCGCATAAGGGAAGGTCACGACGCCCCGCGCTGAACGCTGGATTTGACGCACGACCGACTCGGCCGTTGCCGGAGCCGTCGCGGCGATCCGATCCTTTATCGCCGCCAGATCGCGAGATGCCTCAGGCGACCACTCTACCGTACGAACCACGAGTCGATCCTCCGCGACATCTCCTCGTCCGAAATACCCGGCTCATGGTCGCGCTCTGCCCTCCGCGTCAGGGTCACGTAGACGCCGAGATGGTACTGGATCTGCTCGAGCGTCGCATCTTCAGGTAGCCGGTCGAGCAGGGCGCGGACCTCGTCTTTTGCGCATGGCGTAGTGGCGTTTGGCTTGGTCTCTACAGTCGCGTCGTCCATTGCACACCTCCGTCAGGATCGATATCGCAACACCCGCCACTGGCCTTCACGCCACCAGCCGCTCGAGCTCCTTGACGATCGCTGTGGCCATTTCGGTGGTGCCGACCTGGCGCATGTTGGGTTGCATGATGTCGCCCGTCCGATAGCCGGCGGCGAGCGTGCCGGCGATCGCCTTCTCGATCAGGTCGGCTTCCTTCGCCATGTTGCACGAGTAGCGCAGCGCCATGCCGAGTGAGCCGATCTGCGCGATCGGGT
Source organism: Hyphomicrobiales bacterium (assembly GCA_031418955.1). Lineage (GTDB taxonomy): Bacteria > Pseudomonadota > Alphaproteobacteria > Rhizobiales > Hyphomicrobiaceae. Next base: position 3,262 of record JANOJW010000337.1, read on the forward strand.
TGGCGATCCCCTTGCCGGCGATATCCGGCGCCGAGCCGTGGATCGGCTCATACAACGCCTTCGGGATTCCGGACTTGGGGTCGGGCGCACCGAGCGAGGCCGAGGGCAGCATGCCGAGCGAACCCGCCAGCATCGCGGCCTCGTCGGACAGCATGTCGCCGAACAGGTTGTCGCAGACGAGCACGTCGAACTGCTTCGGATTGCGTACCAGCTGCATGGCGCAGGCGTCGGCCAGGATATGGTGCAGCTCGATGTCCTTGTAGTCCTTCTGGTGCACGGCGGTGACCACCTGGTTCCACAGCACGCCGGTGCGCATCACGTTGCGCTTCTCGGCCGAGTGCACCTTCTTCTTGCGCTTGCGCGCCAGGTCGAAAGCGACGCGGGCGATGCGCTCGATTTCGCTGGTCGTGTAGACCGTGGTGTCGACGGCGCGCTGCTGGCCGTTCTCCAGCGTCACGATCTCTTTCGGCTCGCCGAAGTAGGTGCCGCCGGTCAGTTCGCGCAGGATCAGAATGTCGAGGCCTTCGACCAGCTCGCGCTTGAGGCTCGAGGCCTCGGCGAGCGCTGGATAGCAGATCGCGGGACGCAGGTTGGCGAACAGGTCGAGTTCCTTGCGCAGACGCAGCAGGCCGGCCTCGGGGCGGATGTCGTAGGCGACCTTGTCCCACTTCGGGCCGCCTACCGAGCCGAAGATGATGGCGTCGGCGGCCCTGGCCTTGGCGAGTGCGGCATCGGTGAGCGGCGTGCCGTGCTTGTCGATCGAGCAGCCGCCACACAATTCGCTCGAGGTTTCGAACGTGGCCTTGGACGTCTTGTTGAGGAAGGCGATCACGCGCTCGGTCTCGGCCATCACCTCGGGACCGATGCCGTCGCCGGGCATGAGCAGCAGCTTGTGGGTGGCCATGGGTGCCTCGCGTGTCTCGGTTTTGGGCTGGAATTGCTGGGTTCCGTGTAACGGCGGGGCGCAACCCGCGCAAGCTGATCAAGTCGGGCAGCGGTTCCCAATCCCCGGCTGACTGCGATCCTCGGCCGGGGTTCTGTTGCTTTGCGCGAGCAAGAGGCCCATTCCTACGACGACCTCGAATCGATGGAGAAGACGTCGGTGCCGACGGACCCGTCAAAGCAGCTGCCGCTTGCAGCATCGGCCAAGCCGGTGCCGGCTGGCGTGCGCGCTGGCGACTGGCCGGCCGATGTCGAGCCGACGCCGGAGTACGCCGCCGCGCTCGACTACGTGCGCAACGAGCAGGGCCACCTTTTCGTCACCGGCCGCGCCGGCACCGGCAAGTCGACGCTGCTGCGTGCGCTCTGCCGCCTCGTCACCGACGAAATGGCGGTGCTGGCGCCGACGGGCTTGGCGGCCGTCAATGTCGGCGGGCAGACGATCCACTCGTTCTTCGGCTTTCCGCCGCGCCTGATCCAGGCCGACGATATCCGCCGCAGCCGCAACGGCGCGCTGATGCGCAAGCTCAAACTCCTCGTCATCGACGAGGTATCGATGGTGCGCTCGGACTTGATGTGGGGCATCGACCAGTCGCTGCGGGTCAACCGCGGCCGGCCGCGCGAGCCCTTCGGCGGCGTACGTCTGGTGATGTTCGGCGACCTGCATCAGTTGCCGCCGGTGGTGCAGGAGGCCGAGGTCGGCACGCATCTGGAGGACACGCACGGCGGGCCGTTCTTCTTCTCCGTATCGTCCCTGCGGGAGGGCATCGGCACGTTCCGCATCGAGCTGAGCCAAGTCTTCCGCCAGCGCGACCAAGCGCTGCTCGACGTGCTCAATCGCGTGCGCGACGGCGAGGCGGACGAGAACGACCTCTCCGTCCTGAACGAGCGCGTATCGCCGATCCGCACACTCGGCGAGGGTGACCCGTATGTCATCCTGACGCCCACCAACGCTGCGGCGCATCGCATCAACTCCGCGTTCCTAGCCGCCTTGCCGGGGGCGGCGAAAACCTATGCGGCGGCGGTGACGGGCGAGTTCGGTCAGGGTGCGCAGCCGACCGACATGTCGCTGGTTCTGAAGCCCGGCGCCAAGGTGATTTTGTTGCGTAACGACTCCGGCGGGCGCTGGGTGAACGGCACCGTCGCCCGTGTCGCACGGCTCGAGGACACCGGCGTGTTCGTGACCGTCGACAGTAAGGAGTACGAGATCGAGCCGGTGTCCTGGGAGACCCGCCGCTACGCCTACGACCAGGGTGCGCAGAAGATCGTCGAGACGGTCGCCGGCACCTTCAAGCAGCTGCCCTTACGCCTCGCCTGGGCGCTGACCATCCACAAGAGCCAGGGGCTGACCCTCGACAAGGTGTATATCGACCTCGGCCGGGGCACGTTTGCGCACGGGCAGGCCTACGTCGCCCTGTCGCGATGCCGGACGATGGAAGGCCTTTCGCTGGCCCGCCCCCTGAAGCCGACGGACGTGCTGTTCGACCGGGCAGCGATGGGGTACCGCGACATTTTCCCGTCACTGACGTGATGAATGAGCGGGCAGCGACTTCCGTGCGCTTGAAATGGCGGCAGAATTTGTCCGGACATTGCGATGTTGCGCCGCACAAATTTCTGTTGCGCCGCGCCAATTGTTGTACTATGGATTGCATCACGAAAGAAGTGCGGCGAGTGCACCGCACAAAACCCGGAGCCCTCCCATGAACGACCAATTCACCCGTCAAGCCGAGCAGTTCTTCAGCGCCGCCAAGGACGCTCGCATCCCCGAGAACGTGCAGGCCTTCGCCGTCGAGGGCGTCGCCAAGTCGCGTGAAGCGTTCGAGAAGCTTGCGACGGTCGCCGCCGAC
>JANOJW010000338.1:0-4006 GCA_031418955.1 Hyphomicrobiales bacterium
TCGGGGCCTACGCGGTCGAGTGCGTGATCGACGAACTGGCGCAGGCGCTGAAGATGGATCCGCTGGAGGTTCGCCAGAAAAATGCGGCCAAGCAAGGCACCAAAGCCGCGCACGGCCCCGTCTACCCGGTCATCGGCTACGAGCAGACCGTGAAGGCTGCCATGGAACATCCGCACTACACCGCGCCGCTCGGCAAGAACCAGGGCCGGGGCGTCGCCTCGGGCTTCTGGTTCAACGCGGGCGGTGAATCGAGCGCGCAGGTCAACATCGCCGAGGACGGCTCGGTGACGGTGATCACCGGCCACCCCGACGTCGGCGGCTCGCGCGCCTCGACGGCCAACATCACCGCCGAGCTGCTCGGCATCGACTACAACAAGGTGCAGGTGCTGATCGGCGATACCTCGACGATCGGCTTCTCGAACCTGACCGGTGGTAGCCGCGTGACCTATGCGTCGGCGATGGTCGTGACCCAGTCGACGCAGGGCGTGATCAAGCAGCTGCGCGAGCGGGCGGCCAAGATCTGGAAGATCGACGCCGAGGCGGTGGTGTGGGAAAACGGCGAGGCGCGCCCGGCCGGCGACAACGCGGGCAAGTTCCCCGCGCTGAGCCTCGCCCAGATCGCCGCGCAGGCCAATGCCACGGGTGGCCCGATCGGCACCGGCATCCAGCTCAATGCGACCGGCGCCGAGGGCGGCTTTGCAACGCACATCTGCGACGTCGAGGTCGATCCCGACACCGGCCGTGTGGCCGTGACGCGCTACACGTCGGTGCAGGACGTCGGCCGCGCCATCCATCCAGCCTACGTCGAGGGCCAGATGCAGGGCGGCGCCGCCCAAGGCATCGGCTGGGCGCTGTCGGAGGAGTACATCTACGACAAGACCGGCAAGCTCGATAACCCAGGCTTCCTCGACTACCGCATGCCGGTCGCCTCGGACCTCCCCATGCTCGACAACGTGATGCTGGAAATCCCGAACCCGAAGCACCCGCAGGGTGTGCGCGGCGTCGGCGAGGTGCCGCTGGTGCCGCCGCTCGCCGCCGTCGCCAACGCGGTCTACAACGCGCTCGGCATCCGCTACTATTCGCTGCCGATGTCGCCGCCGAAGGTGAAGGCCGGCATCAAGGCGAAGAAGGCCTGATGCGCCGAATGGCCAGGCGGGCGTCCTTCTGGGCGCCCGTTTTGCTTTTAGGATGAGATCAGGACAGGAGCCACGCCGCATGTACCCGCTGCTGAAAGGCCTTCGAATCGTCGACATCACGACGATCCTCCTTGGCCCCTTCGCCACGCAGATCCTGGGCGATCTCGGCGCCGAGGTGATCAAGATCGAAACCATCGATGGCGACATGAACCGCGCGGTTCCGCCGCATGGCAGCCCCGGCATCGGCAGCGCCTTTGCCAACAACAACCGCAACAAGCGCTCGCTCGCCCTCGACCTGAAGCAGGACGCCGGCAAGCAGATCCTGCGCCGCCTGATCGGCACCGCCGACGCCCTCGTGCACAACATGCGCCAGGACGCGCTCGATCGACTGGGGTTCAGCTGGGAGGCGGTGCACGCGCTCAATCCGCGGCTCGTCTACTGCGCGGCACTCGGCTATGGCAGCGACGGCCCGTATGCGGGAAAGCCCGCCTACGACGACATCATCCAGGCCGGCGGCGGCATCGCCGGCACGGCCGCGAAACGCGACGGCGCGCCGGACTATCACGCCTCGGTGACGGCTGACAAAGTGGCGGCGCTGCATACGGTCTATGCCGTGCTTGCCGCACTCCTCCATCGCGAGCGCACCGGCGGGGCGGGCCAGCTCGTCGAGATGCCGATGCTGGAAGCCATTGCTGCCTTCTCGCTCAACGAGCACCTGATGGCCGCGACCTTCGAGGAGCACGGCGCGCTCGGCTATCACCGCGCGCTGTCGCCGAACCGAAAGCCCTACAAGACCCGGGACGGGCACATCGCCGTGCTGCCCTACACCACCGCGCAGTGGTCGCGGGCGCTGGCCGCGCTCGGCCGTCAGGACATCGTTGAGACGCCCTGGATTTCCAGCAACACCGAGCGCTCGAAACGGTCGGACGAGCTCTATGCCGTACTCGATCAGGCGCTGGGCGCGCGCACGTCGACGGAGTGGCTGGCGCTGTTCGAGGAGCTGGACATCCCGTGCGGGCCGGTCAACTCGCTCGAGGATCTTTTGACCGATCCGCACTTGACGGCGGTCGATTTCTTCAAGCCGAACTTCGCTGAGCCGACGACGATCCGCCGGTCGCTGCGCCAGCCGGTGATCTATCGCGGTGTCGCCGCGGAGCCCGACGCCCTGCCGCCGGCCGTCGGTGGCGATACTGGGGCCCTGCTCGGCGAGCTCGGCTATGGGGCTCTCGACATCGAGGCGCTGGCATCTGCCGGCGTCGTGGCAGGTCCGGACATGTCGGGACCTGCGACAAAAATCAAAACAGCTTGATGACGGCGTGCATTGTCAGGCGCGCCGTCCTGCGGCAACGTCTTGCGTGGCGCCAGGCTTCGCAGGCGTCGCAACGACCGGCTGCATGACAAGACCGCCTCACCTTACCCGTCGCTTCGTACTCGGCAGCGCGCTGGCGTCTGCCGGCGGCTTGGCATTGGGTTTCGAGTTTCCCGACGCTGAGGCCCAGCAGCGCGCCGGCGTCGTCGCCGCGAACGGGACGGAACCGGTCGGCCACGAGTTGACCTCGTGGATCGTCATCCGGCCGGACGAGAGCATCACCGTGCGCATCGCCAAGTCGGAGCTCGGCCAGGGCACGATTACCGGCCTCGCGCAGCTCGTCGCCGAAGAGCTCGATGCGGACTGGGCGCGGATCGCCACGCAGATGCCGGGGCCGGGCCTAAGCCTTGCCCGCGACCGCGCCTGGGGCGATTTCGGGACCACGGGGAGCCGCGGATTGCGCAGCTCCCAGGACACCGTACGCCGTGCGGGTGCCGCCGCCCGCCTGATGCTGATCGAGGCCGCAGCCACCCTGTGGCAGGTGCGGGTCGGCGAGCTCCGAACGGCGCGCGGGATCGTGTCGCATGCAGCGACCCAACGCGCGATCGGCTACGGCCGGCTTGCCGCGCGGGCCGCCCTGCTGACGCCGCCCGACCCGCGCTCGGTGAAGCTCAAGGATCCGAAGACCTGGACCATCGCCGGCAAGCCGGTGAAGCGCCTCGACCTGGGGCCCAAGCTCAACGGGCGCGCCATCTACGGCATCGACGTGCGCCTGCCCGGGATGCTGATGGCGGCGATCAAGGACGCCCCAGGGTTCGGCACAAGGATCGAGAGTTTCGAGGCGGCCGCGATCATGGAGCGGCCCGGCGTGCGCCACGTGCTCAAGGTCGGTGATACGGCCGTCGCCGTGGTCGCCGACGGCTGGTGGCAGGCGCGCCAGGCGCTCGAAGCCTTGCCCATCGCCTGGAGCCGCCCACAGGGCGAGCCCGCCAGCAGCGCCGGCATAGCCGAGCACCTGAAGGAGGGTCTCGAAGCGCGCGAGGCCTTCATCGGCACGTCGCACGGCGACGCGCTGAAGGCGATCCGCTCGTCCGCGAAAATCGCCGAGGCCGTCTACAGCCTGCCCTATCTGCATCAGGCGCCGCTCGAGCCGATGAACTGCACGGCGCGCTGGACGCCGGAGCGGGTCGAGGTGTGGGTCGGCACGCAGAATGCCGACGCAGCACTGAAAGCCGCCGCCGATGCGGCTGGGCTGCCGATCGCGTCGGCGGAGGTGCATCGCTGCCTCGTCGGCGGCGCCTTCGGCCGGCGCGGCCGCCAGGACTACGTCACGCAAGCCGTGTCGATCGCCAAGCAGGTTCCCGGCACGCCCGTGAAGCTGATCTGGTCGCGCGAGGAGGACATGGCCAACGGCTACTACCGGCCCGCGACCATGGCGCGGCTGACTGCCGGCCTCGACGACAGGGGCGAGCCGCAGGGCCTGATCCTGCGCATTTCGGGCCAATCGATCGTCGCCTCGCAGCAGCCGCAGGGCCAGCGCTCGGGCCGCGATGCGCGCATG
>JANOJW010000339.1:0-5029 GCA_031418955.1 Hyphomicrobiales bacterium
ACGTTCTGGCCGCCCGGACCAGACGCGCGCACGAAGCTCTCCTCCAGCTCGTCTTCGGGAATGACTGGAGAACGATGGCCGGTCATGTGCGTGGGCCGTGCCTGGCGAGCGTCATGTGCCGGTTGCTCGCATGCGAGATTCGCAAGCTGCAATAGGGACTGTCGAACCGCTCGGCGAGAGCGAGCCCCAGCGAATAGCCGGCGTGCTCCCATAGGATTGTCGGTAGACCTTGCTCCGACCACGCGACGCCGACACCGATGTGCTCGCGGAACAGCCGCGCCAGATGCTCGAACTTGGCGCGCTCGTCGAGGTTGCTGGCGTAGAATGTGAAGTCCCAGTAGGTCAAACGATCGGCGGCGTACCAACTCGCCGGACCAGTCGTCGCGCCATCCCCGAGGTGCGTCTTGAAGACCCCGTCGAGGCCGCCAAATCCGGGTCCATCCCACGTCAGGTCGACCGATGGACCGGCGATCTCGACTTTCGGCGCACCTCGCGTCATCAGTGCCGACCGCGGCGTCAACCACGGAATGAGCACCCTAGGACCTTCGAGCCACAGCCCATGTTCCAGCTGCAAGGGGGACGTCATGACACAAGGCTCACTCGCCCTTGGCGACGGAGATGTCGGGCGCGTCCTCGTTCTTCATGCCCTGCACATGATAGCCGGCATCGACGTGGTGCACCTCGCCGGTCACCGCGCGGCCAAGATCGGAGAGCAGATAGAGGCCCGAGGCGCCGACCTCCTCGATGGTCACGGTGCGCCGCAGCGCCGAGTTGTACTCGTTCCATTTGAGGATGTAGCGGAAGTCCGAGATGCCGGAAGCGGCGAGCGTCTTGATCGGCCCCGCCGAGATCGCGTTGACGCGGATGTTCTGGCGACCGAGGTCGGCGGCGAGATAGCGGACACTTGCTTCCAGCGCCGCCTTGGCGACGCCCATCACGTTGTAATGCGGCATCACCTTCTCGGCGCCGTAGTAGGTGAGCGTCAGCAGCGAGCCGCCCTTCGGCATCATCTTCTCGGCGCGTTGCGCGAGCGCGGTGAACGAGTAGCAGGAGATCAGCAGCGACTTGGTGAAGTTGCCCTCTGTTGTATCGACGTAGCGCCCGTCCAGCTCGGCCTTATCGGCGAAGGCGATGGCGTGCACCAGGAAGTCGAGGGAGCCCCAGTCGGCCTTCAGCGCCGCGAAAACCGCATCCATCGACGCGACATCGGTCACGTCGCAGGGCATCACGTGCTTGGAGCCGACGCTGGCGGCGAGCGGCCGCACGCGCTTCTCCAGCGCCTCGCCCTGGAAGGTGAACGCGATCTCCGCGCCCTGGGCGGCGCAGGCCTGTGCGATGCCCCAGGCGATCGAGCGGTTGTTGGCGACGCCCATGACGAGGCCGCGCTTGCCCTTCATCAGGGTCCCAGTCGGGACGTCGTTGGTGCCGGCAGCGGTGGTCATGCGGAGCGCGCCCCAAAGTGCTGGAGTCTTGGGCGTCGAGGTGGGCACCTGAACGCCTCTCATGAGTTTCGCGATCCTAAGCACGATTGCCAGCCGGGGTCCAGAACTGCAGCCTGAAGGGCCGTGGACAGCCGAGCTGCCGCAGGCTGTTGGCCCGACATCGCAGGTTGTACTCAGAGAGGCGAAAGCTCAAAATGGGCGCTCATCGCCGCTGATCGCCAAACCGCACTTGCCAACAATCATATTGACCAAGGGTCGCCCATGCACTCCTTCGACGGCCACAATGACGCGCTGCTGCGGCTCTGGCGCAGCGAGGGCGACGGTCCCACTCTGTTCCTCGAGGGGGCGCCGCGCGGGCAGCTGGACCTGCCCAAAGCGCAAGCCGGCGGCATGGTCGGTGGCCTGTATGCGATCTTCGTGCCCTCCGACGACAAGGGCGCGGCCTTCCGCGAGCCGATGGACACGGTGCCTTACGACGTGCCGCTACCGCCGCCGCCATCGATGTCGCCCGCGCAGAAGGCGACGTTCGAGATGGCCTCGATCCTGTTTCGCATCGCTGATCGCTCTGGTGGCCGCGTGCGGATCTGCCGCTCGGTCGCCGACATCCGCGCGGCGAAGGCGGCCGGCGCGCACGCTCCCGTGCTGCACATCGAAGGCTGCGAGGCGATCGACACAGATCTCGCGTTCCTCGATCTGCTCTACGCCGCGGGCCTGCGCTCGCTCGGGCCGGTATGGAGCCGGTCGAACATCTTCGGCCACGGCGTGCCGTTCCGCTTCCCCTCCTCGCCCGATACCGGCGACGGCCTCACCGACCTCGGCCGCGCGCTCGTCAAGCGCTGCAACGAGCTGCGGATCCTGGTCGACCTCTCGCACATGAACGAGAAAGGGTTCTGGGATATCGCCAAGCTGTCGGATGCGCCCCTGGTTGCGACACACTCCAATGCGCATGCGCTATGCGCCTCCTCGCGCAACCTCACCGACAAGCAGCTTGCAGCCATCGCCGAAACCGGCGGCCTCGTCGGCGTCAACTATGCGGTGAGCTTCCTGCGCAGCGACGGACGCCGGGTGGCCACAACGCCGCTCGACACGGTGGTCGACCACATCGCCTATCTCGTCGACAAGCTCGGCGAGGACGGCGTGGGCCTAGGCTCCGACTTCGACGGCGCCATGATCCCGGAGGACCTCAAGACCGCCGCGGGGCTGCCCAACCTCGTGGCCGCGATGCGCACGCGCCAGTTCGGCGAGGCGCTAATCGAGAAGATCTGCTTCGAGAATTGGATGCGCGTGCTTGCCCGCACCTGGGGCGAACCGGAGTCCTGCGAATAAAAGCCATCTGATGCAGATCACATCGCGATGCGGTCCTTGGCCCCCATGTAGGGGCGCAGCCTCTCGGGGATGATGATCGAGCCGTCGGGCTGCTGGTAGTTCTCCATCACCGCGATCAGCGTGCGTCCGACGGCCAGCCCCGACCCGTTCAGCGTGTGCACGAAGCGGATTTCTTGCTTGCCCTTCAGCTGCCCACCCGCAGCCGGGCTGCCGGCTTTCACCCGATAGCGCGCGCCCATGCGGCGGGCCTGGAAGTCGCCGCACACCGAGCACGACGAGATCTCGCGATAGGCGTTCTGCCCGGGCAGCCAGACCTCGATGTCGTAGGTCTTCTGCGAGGCAAAGCCCATGTCGCCCGTGCACAGCAACATCGTGCGGAATGGCAGGCCGAGGCGTTCGAGAACGGTCTCGGCGCATCTGGTCATGCGCTCGTGCTCGGCGAGGCTCGTCTCCGGCGTGGTGATCGAGACGAGTTCCACCTTGGAGAACTGGTGCTGGCGGATCATGCCGCGCACGTCGCGCCCCGCGGAGCCTGCCTCCGAACGGAAGCACGGCGTCCACGCGGTGTAGCGGCGCGGGAGTGAGTCCTCGTCGAGGATGCTTTCGCGGACGAGGTTGGTGAGGGAGACTTCGGCGGTGGGGATGAGCCAGAGTGGAGGGGGAGCACCCTCAGCACGCTTCTGTGTTGCAGTCAGCATGGTGCCCACCACGCGTTGAAGTTCAGAATAAGTGTGTCTAGTCGATCTAATGCGCTCCAGATCGTCTTGTGGTCCGCTGAAATTGGAAATTTCTGCATCTAGCTTTCGAACATGCCGAGTAACGTCAGAGAGATGCTGGCTGAGAGCCTCGACTGCCAGAGTTGCGGAGTTTGACGTCGAAAAAAGATCGTCCTTGAACTTCGGCAGGTTCGCCGTCCCGTACGCCGCGGCATCACGCACCAGCAGCGGCGGGTTGACTTCCGTATAGCCGCCGAGTTCCGTACCATCCTTGTCCTTGTAGAGTTCTGTATTCGTGTCGAGCATGAACTGGGCGAGCGCGCGCTCGAGCCGCGCAAGCTGGCCCTTCAGGTATACGAAGCGCGCGCCCGAAACCTTCGCCGCCGTCTCGAAATCCATCAGCCCCAGCGCCTCGCCGAGCTCGAAGTGCTGCTTGGGCGTTTTGAGGCTCGCAGCCGGCACCGTCTTGGGATCGCCGACGCGGCGCACCTCCGTGTTGCCCGTTTCGTCGGCGCCGACCGGCACGTCATCACGGGGCAAATTCGGGATCACCGCCAGCATCGCCTCAATCTCGGCGTCGAGCTTCTTCTCCTCGGCCTCGCCGGCGTCCAGCGTCGCCTTGAGCGCCGTCACCTCCGCCATCAACCGGGCCGCCGTCGCCTCGTCCTTCGCCTTCTTCGCCGCGCCGATTTCCTTCGACGCAGCGTTGCGCCGCGCCTGCACCTCCTGCAGCTTCGTCACGTGCGCCCGCCGGCGCTCGTCGAGCACCAGGATCGCCTCGGCCGAGAACTGGCCATCGCCCTCACCGAAGATGCCGCGCCGCGTGAGCCCCAGATTGAAGGCGTCCTTGGTCTCGCGAATGGCCTTGATGTCGTGCACGGCTCTGCTCCTGGTCGCTCCGCGCATGGCGCATGGGCCTGGGCGCGGGAAAGGCGTCTCTACCGTCGCTCGCCGCAGCACCGGGTCCCTGGGTTGGAAACCCGACACCACATGAGTCCGATCCGTATATGACCAGCCACCCATCCGGTCTATAAGGGGGCTGCTGGCGGGCGCCACCGGTCCCGCACGTCCCTCCTATGACGACGCGGACAACCTACGCGGACAACCGCTTTGCTGAGATCGAGTTGCGCGATAAGCTCGCACCGGTGCAAGCTGGCGATCCAGCTCCTTGCGCGGCACGTCGGGCAGAGCTGGGCGGCACGGGGATTTGCGCCGATTAAGTCAAGCACAGGCCGAACCTCTCACGACGAGGCTGTGCCCGAGCAGCGACGCGGGGGCACGGCGAGGCGAGGGAGCGGAGGAGAATTGGTCCCGGTGGGCCATCCGGACTTCAAATCCGGAAAGGGTCGCGAGACGACTCTTGGTGGGTTCGACTCCTGCCTCCTCCGCCAATTATTATTCTTGAAAATGCCCTTCCACGACCTGCAGGCTGAGCTCAATTCCGCCCAAAGATCATCCGATTTGTGAAGGGTGCGGTCGTCATGGCGCGGGCGATGACGGTGAGGGCGTTGCGGACGGGGGTGAGGCTCTTGCGGTTGAAGCGGA
>JANOJW010000340.1:0-2124 GCA_031418955.1 Hyphomicrobiales bacterium
GCCGATACGCTGATCGCGCGCGTCAGGAAGCAGCCGTTCTCGCTGATCCTGCTGGACGAGTTCGAAAAGTCGAACTCGTCGATCTGGGACCTGTGCCTGCAGGTTTTCGACGAGGGTCGGCTCACCGACACCAACGGCCAGACCGCCGATTTCCGACACTGCCTGATCATCCTGACGACCAACCTCGGGGCGACTACCCATCAGTCGTCGGGCTTGGGCTTTGCGCCCAAGCAGAGCGCCTACACCAACGAGCAGGTGCTGCGCGCGATCGGCCAGACCTTCCGGCCCGAGTTCCAGAACCGGCTCGACAACGTGATCGTGTTCCGCCCGCTGACGCGGGAGCTGATGCGGGGGATCCTCACCAAGGAGCTCGGCCGCCTGTACGACCGGCGCGGCCTCAAGGACCGCGGCTGGGCCGTCGAGTGGGAGGCGTCCGCGCTCGAGTTCCTGCTCGAGAAGGGGTTCTCGCCGGACATGGGCGCGAGGCCCTTGAAGCGCGCCATCGACCAGCACGTGGTGGCGCCGCTGGCGGCGGCCATCGTCGAGCGCCGCACGCCCGAGGGCGAGCAGTTCGTGTTCATCCGCAGCGACGGCACCGCCATCCAGGCCGAGTTCGTCGATCCGGACGGTGACGGCGAGCCATACGTGCCGAACGGCGCGCTTCGGCCCAACGGAGCAGCGGCTGCGGCAACGAGCGAGACGCCGACGCTCGCCGGCATCATGCTGGCGCCGTCGGGCTCCGCCGCCGAGATCGACCTGCTGGCTGCCGCCAACGATGCGATCGCAGCACGATTGACGGACGCCGCCTGGGATGGGGATAAGGCGCGACTCTCACGCTCGATCAACGAGCCGGACTTCTGGTCGCGTGCCGACCGGCATGAGGTACTCACGCGCTACGAGCTGATGGACCGGCTGGTGGTCGCTGCCAACACCGCGGCCTCGTTGCAGGTCCGTTTCGCGCGCAGCCGCAAGCAGCCAGGACCGGCGGGACGCGAGCTGATCGCGCGGCTCGCCATGCAGGTGATGCTGGTGGAGGCGGGTCTCAAGGATCTCGACGAGGCCGCTCCCGTCGAGATCGCACTGCTCGTCGAGCCGGCGATGGACGGCGGCGCGGTCGAGCGGGGCGCCGGCCGGGCCTGGACCATCGCCGTCCGGGACATGTATCGGGCCTGGGCGCGGCGGCGGAACATGCAGCTCGTCGAGCTGGAGCCGTTGACCGATGCAGGCCTGCCGATCGCGGTGATCGGCGGGTTCGGTGCCCACCGCACGCTTGCGCGGGAGGCGGGGCTGCATGTCCTCGAGCTTGCCGAGAGCGTCGGCGGCCAGCACCGCGCCACGGCGCGTGTGCTGGTGGTGGCGGCGCCTACGGGGGCCGTCTCGAAGGCGCTGCTGCGCCGGGAACTCGGCGATGCGTTCGCCAAGCAGGCGCGCACGAGCACCGTCGTGCGCCGCTATCGCCGCGAGCCGTCCCCGCTCGTGCGCAACGCCGACGGCAGCTGGCGCACGGGCCGGCTCGACGCCGTGCTCGACGGCGACTTCGACATCATGCAGGGCGAGTGAGCGTGAGGGCGTGCTGCTCGTCGCGGGTGGCGGCCCGAATTTTTGCGGAAATATTGGCGGCTGTGACGGGGCGCACTGCGTGGGGACGGGGCTACGGGTAGGTTTGCTCATCGGCGGGACGAACTTGGCCGCCGGATCGACGAACACTTCCAGACGCAAACCCAACCCGACGGAGACCTGCCATGAAGTCCCTCATCCTCAAGACCGCCTCGCTCGCACTGGCCGCAACCTTCGTCATCGCCACCGCCGGCTTCGATACGGCGGAAGCCAAGCGCGGCGGCGGACACGGCTTCCGCAGCCACGGCGGCGGGCATGGCCACGGCCACCACTTCCGCCACCGCCACTTCCACCACGCGCCGGTCTTCTTCTCGTCGGGCTGCTACTGGAAGCATGGCCGCAAGTTCTGCAGCTGATAGCCGGCGCCCGACACGACGCGGCCCTCACCCAACGGTGGGGGCCGCATCGTGTTTGCTTGGGTCAGGGTGCGCGCCATAGAAACGGGCGGATGCATCGCCTCCGCCCGTCCGAAATGCATGGCGGTTGGCCGCCTTACTACTTGACCTC
>JANOJW010000341.1:0-8164 GCA_031418955.1 Hyphomicrobiales bacterium
CCCGAGCAGGGCGGCCACGATCGCCATCACAATCCCCAGTCCGATATTCACCGACGTGAAGCTCAGCAGATAGAATGAAATGTCGGTCTCGATCTGGCGCGTGATGTCGACAGCGCGCTTCTTGTCCCGAAACGTCGGAATCACCGTGACGAGCTTGCGCAGGAAGACGTCGCCGGACGCCAAGAGGAAGAAGAGCAGGATCGTCATGGAGAGAAGCGACCCGATGATCTGAGGGGATCCCAATAGTACGACGTCGATCAACGCGGGCCGGACGACGCGAACCTCCTGGGGGCCGGCGCTGTCGACGGTTCGGGTCTGCTCCTGCAGTTGGTCGGCTGCCTTCTTGATGTCATCGAAAGGTTTGGTGAACCCTTGCAGTTTCTGCTGAATCCGGTGGAGGCTTTGTGGTGCCTTTTCGATCCAGTTCTTGGCTGGGCCCGCCAGGGCGAACACCCCAGTGGCCAGCAGGGCCATGACGGACAAGACCACCAGCGCGGACGCGAGCGGGCGGGGCACACGGAGCTTTTCGAGCAACCGAACCGGCGGGGCGAGCATCATGCTGAGCAGGACGGCACAGGCGATCGGCACCAGCAGGGACGCCGCGACGTAGAGTGCGCAGAACACCAACAGCACCGCGATGATGTTGTGCGCCAGAGATGGCGCAAACACAGGCCAAGGCGGCAAGGCGCTGGTCTCGCTTGGTTGTTCCGGCGCACGATTGATTGCTGCTTGGTCGAGATGGGCGCCCGATGTGCTGATGGTCATCGATTATCGTCTCTCAATTGCAGTGCTCGCGCCGCATCAAGACGTGCGTTCCGGCTTGACGGAGATCAGCTTTTCGATGGCGTGCACCTTGCGGTCGACGGAAATGACATTCGGCAGCGGAGCTGAGCTTCTGGAAGCGCAGGCCGTTGGTGTCGAAACTCTCCGCGCCGCCGCCGATGAGATGCTCCTCCGTCATTTGTCCCGGCCGTATGCGCCAATAGGTCAACCGGTCGAACACGAAGAACATCAAGAGCCAAATGATCAGCAGCCCCGTCGAAAACACGAGATAGAAGCCGGTGTTCATATGCACCGACAGGTACGGAATCATCCGGGCGATATCGTCCCACCAGCCGAACCAGGCGAGCAGCACCGCCACGAACGCCACGGCAAGCAGCGCCACGACCGAATTGATGCCGCGCAGACGCACGTTGGTGAAGACGATCAGCAACAGCAGGATGGCGAGGTATGTGAGGCCAAGCGCCGAACTCGGCTGGGCTCCAGGCGCGGTCGCCAGGAACTTTTCCTGTCCGGCATTGAGGAGCGCAATGAGGTACCCGAAGGCCCACGCCGGCCACCAGTAGAGAAGCGTCGAATGGCCATAGACAGTGATTTCCTGGAGCGCAGCTGGATGCGCCACCGCATCTGCCACGACTGGTCCCGTTGGGACGGGGGCACTCTGTTGTGTCATGGCGTTACCTCCTCGACGGTGGAAGTCCTACCCGCTGTGCGCGGGTAGGACCTCGGCCGATTTACTGTTTCACCGGACCGGGCTTGGTCATTTCGTCGATTTTCTTGGCGGCTTGGTCTTTCAGCTCGACGGCCTTGTCCTTCACGGCGTCCATCGACGTTTTCTCGATCGCCTTGAAGGGCGGCGCCATCTTGAGCGCGTCTTTGCTGAGCGCGACGACGATGATCCTCGCGCCATCCTTGCCGACAGTGTAAGTCAGCGCGCTGAAGGGCACCGCGACGTTCTTTTCGCCGATGCCGAGGAGCCCGCCGACCCCGAGCACCACCGTGCTGATGCGACCGGAACGGTCAAACACCAGGTCATTGATGTCGCCGATCTTCTCGCCAGCGACATTCTGGACGTCGGCGCCGAGGAAGACGCGAGCGAGCCATTCGCTCGCAGGTTGCTCCGTGATAAATTGAATTGCGGCCACGGGCTTCGGCGCTTGCGCCATCACTTGGAGCGACAAAGGGAGTGCAAGCAGCGCCAAGCTACCGGCTGCAATCATCAAATTCGATGTCATGGTGTTTTCCTTCGGTTACGTGCAAGCGTCGAGAGGCAGTCTGGCCGAGCCGAACGATCACCGTCAGGCTATGCGCTGTTAAGTGGCCGGTCGGTCGCGGAGAAGCAGTCCAGGGACGCTGGAGGCAAGATTAGATCCGCCCCACGACGACGAGCACGAGTACGACGATCACGACCGTGCCAAGCAGTCCGGAAGGGGCGTAGCCCCATGACCTGCTGTGCGGCCAAGACGGGATGGCGCCAACCAGCATGAGGATCAGAAGTACGAGAACGATGGTTCCCAGTGAAATCGACATGAAAAACTCCTCAGTGATGGCCAAGCCGACATTCCCGACTGTTTTACTGCTGCCGCAATCTGAGAGCAGCGGCAGTGAACCTACTTCGTGCGGTTCTTGACGGCGTCTCGCGCCGCGTCTTTGGCTTCGCCGGCGGCCTTGCGGGCGGTACCTGCCGCCTGATCGACTTTGCCGTCCGTCTCGAGCGACTTGTTGCCGACGAGCTTGCCGACAGCGCGCTTGATGTTGCCTTTGATCTTCTGGGCGGTGCCCTTCAAACGGTCCTTATCCATGGTCGTCATTCCTCGGTCGCGGGTTCAGTGAGCAAGTGGGCGGTGCGGCTGTGAAGGCACCCGCGAGATCGCCTTCGGGGCGGCAAATTCGATATGGATCGAGACAAGGGCATTGACGTGCAGTTTGCGCAGCACCCCGATGCGACCGGCGAGCTCGCCCAGCGTCGCGCCGTCATGCATCAGAAACGAGTGCGCGCGGTCGCCGAACCTGACGGTTACCTGGGACGGCGGCTGATTGAACGAGTGCGACTGGGGCACGATGGCCTCCGAACTGATGACTGGGCGGGACTGGTCGATCGCATCCGACGGGGGCCGCTCGATCTGCCTTGACGTCGCGATCACCTGATCTTGAATAGCCATTCAATTCCCGGCAGCGATAGCGTCGGAAAGTACTCAGGAGCCGCAATCCGTGGGCGCGCAGCGTCGCAGGATCGCCTCGCGAGGGGGCGTCAAGCTGCGTTGCAAGCTTCGAGCAACGCACAGGTGCGGGATCAGCGGCTGAGTAGTTTCCGGGGGTGCCGGATCGCCGCACCGGACGCTATGCCGAACGAGGTCTATCGCTCGGCGCAGCGTCCCGCGTCTCTCGCATCATCCGAGGAGGCATCCATGGCGATCGAGCTTGCGCGCACACGCGTGCTGCCAAAGCCCTGGGGCGTCAACGACCCCCGCCCCTGGAGCACCGCGGACCATGCGGGCCGCGCCATCGGCGAACTTTGTTTCGAGCGATCGAGCAAAGCCGCGTCCGAGCCGGCACTGCTGTTGAAGATTCTGCTGACCAGTCAGCCGCTATCCATCCAGGTGCATCCCGACGATGCCTTTGCGCAATCGATCGGGCTGCCGCATGGCAAGACCGAAGCCTGGTACGTGCTTGGGTCCCAGCCCGGCGCAGCCGTGGCCCTCGGCCTGAAACACGCCCTGACGCCATGGCAGCTGCGCCAGGCCATCGGCGATGGCTCCATCGCCGATCTCGTCGCATGGCGCCCGATTTCGGCCGACGACTCCGTGTTCGTGCCGGCTGGCACCATTCACGCCATCGGTCCGGGACTGGTGATCGCGGAGATCCAGCAGCGCAGCGACGCCACATTCCGGCTGTTCGATCACGGTCGCGACCGGGAGCTTCATGTCGACCACGGGCTCGCGGCGGCGCGGGCCGCGCCGGCCAGCGCTCAGATCCCGCCCCGGCGCCTCGACACCGGACGCATTCTACTCGCCTCCAATCGGCACTTCGTGTTCGAGCGCCTCGAATTGGAGCCCGACAGCTCCTGGCACCTCGATGCGACCAGAGAGACGTGGATCCTCATCTTGCATGGAAGCGCACGAGCTGGTGCCATTGAAGTCGTCAAAGGCGAGGCGGTATTCGCCGAGGCGGAGCGCATTGGTCTGCGGGCTGGCGAGATGGGCGCCGTTTGCCTCGTGGCGTACACAGGGCGTGGCGGTCCGAGTCCGCACCTTTTGCAGCGCATCGAGGACCAGAGACCCGCGACGGCGCGGCGTGTGATCGATACGGCCTCCCGAACCCCATCGATCGGAGCGACTCGATGAGCATGCTGCGACGTGTGGCATTCATCGGCAATCATCTCCCGCGCCGGTGCGGAATTGCGACCTTCACCCATGATTTGCATCGGGCGGTCGCAATCGCAGCTCCAGGCATCGATACGTGCGTCGTCGCGATGAATGACCCGAGCGGCGCCTACGACTACCCGCCGCCCGTGCGATTTCAGGTTCGCGACGACTGCATCAGCGACTATCGCAAGGCAGCGGCCGACCTGAACGATGCCGGTCCCGATGTCGTCTCACTGCAGCACGAGTTCGGGATCTTCGGCGGCGACGCCGGCGCCAACATCCTCGAGCTGGTGTTCCGGCTGAAAATGCCGATCGTGACGACGCTGCACACCGTGCTGGCCGCACCATCACCGCAACAGCGCGCCGTACTCGATCAGATCATCGATACGTCGACCAGGCTCGTCGTCATGTCTGAGAAGAGCCGCCACTTCCTGCGCTCCGTGCATGGCGTTCCGGACGAGAAGATCGAGGTCATTTCACACGGCATCCCCGAGTATCCGTTCATCGAACCGGAGAGAGCCAAGGCGAAATTCGGCTTTTCCGGCAAGGCCGTCATTCTCACGTTCGGTCTGTTGTCACAGAGCAAAGGGATCGAGACAGTCATCGACGCCATGCCGGCGATCATCAAGTCCTGTCCCGACGCCGTGTACGTGATTCTGGGTGCCACGCACCCCAATCTCGTGCGGAACCAGGGCGAGGCCTATCGAGAGGGCCTGATCGAGCGTGCCCGCCATCTGGGCGTCGCCGATCATGTCGTGTTCTGCAATCAGTTCGTCGATCAGGCGACGCTGCTCGACTACATCTCGATGTGCGATGTCTACGTGACGCCCTACTTGAACGAAGCGCAGATGACCTCGGGCACGCTCGCCTATAGCTATGGCCTGGGCAAGGCCGTGGTCTCCACTCCCTATTGGCATGCACAGGAGCTGCTGGCCGATGGACGAGGTCTGCTCGTGCCATTCGCCGACGCTGCAGCGACGGGAGCGGCAATCTCGGGTTTGTTGACCGACGACATCCGCCGCCATGCCATGCGCAAGCGCGCCTATGCGACCAGCCGGTCGATGACCTGGCCGCGGACTGCTAGAAGCTATCTCTCCGTCTTCGAGGCGGCGTGCGCGGCGGCGTCTCCCCGCAATGGACGACGAAACGGTTACGTCGGTGGCAACGGTGTCGAACGGCCAGAGCCGTTCACCGTTCCAGACTTGAGGACCGACAATCTGCTCGCCATGTGCGACAGTACAGGGTTGATCCAGCATGCCGTTCACTGCGTTCCGGACCGCTCGCACGGCTACTGCGTCGATGACAACGCACGTGCGCTCCTGTTCGCGTGCCGCCTCGGGGGCAAGAGTGAGCCACGTTTGCCCGAAAAGCTGACGACGCAGTTTGCCGCCTTCATCCAGCATGCCTGGAATCCCGACACGCGGCGGTTCCGCAACTTCATGAGCTACGACCGCCGATGGCTCGAACACACCGGTTCCGAGGACAGTCACGGCCGGACGCTCTGGGCGCTCGGAACATGCAGTGCCGCGGACCCCGATCCCGCGCGCCGCAGGTGGGCCACGAGCCTGTTCAAGACTGCCCTGGCGCCAGCCGAGCGGTTTACGTCGCCGCGCGCCTGGGCGTTCACGTTGCTCGGCCTCGATGCCTATTGCGCGGCAAAGCCCGACGACGCCGAAGCGAACCACTTGCGCTCCGCGCTGGCGGACCGCCTGATGGCGCTGCACCAGGCAAACCGGAACGGAACCTGGCGATGGTTCGAAGCTTATCTCGCCTACGACAATGCGCGCCTGCCGCAAGCCCTGATCGAGACGGGCCTCGCCACCGGCAGCACCGCCTACATCGACGCCGGCCTCGACTCGCTGCGGTGGCTCATGGCACGGCAAACCGCCGCGTCGGGTTGCTTCCGCCCGATCGGCACAGAAAGCTTCGGCATGATCCACGAGACGTCAGGGCCGTTCGATCAGCAGCCGGTCGATGCGACCGCGACGATTGCCGCCTGCCTTGCCGCGGCACGCGCAGACGGCAGCCCGGAGTGGCCGGCTGGCGCACGGCGTGCCTTCAACTGGTTTCTCGGCGCCAACGACCTCGGGGTACCGCTGGTCGACCTGGCGACAGGCGGCTGCCTGGATGGTCTCCATGCCGACCGGCCCAACCAGAATATGGGGGCGGAGTCCGCATTGTCATACCTGCTGGCGCTGCTCGACATCCGCCAGCTCGCGCACGTCGAAATCGTACCCCGCCGTTCCAAGCTCGTGCCATCACTCGCACTGAGCGCTTGAGCATCTCCAGCCGACGACCCATGACCCGAGGGGGCAAAGCCTTGTCTCACCCGATGTTCTTCAATCGACAGGCCTTGTATTTGCGACCCGACCCGGCGCGCGTCATCGTGCGGCCGTTCAAACCGGCGACCGAGCCGCGGGATTTCAACCGGACCGACAAGACTCGCGCCAATCATATCGTCGACCGCGTGCTCGGGCTCGATGCCGAGACGGCGGCGCAGCAACTCGCCGACGTGTTGGAGAACTTTGCCGGCCGGCATCGAAATCTGCTCTTGAGGTTCGAAGCGCGAGCCACCGAGATGGAAGACGCCTTCG
This sequence comes from Hyphomicrobiales bacterium, assembly GCA_031418955.1. Taxonomy (GTDB): domain Bacteria; phylum Pseudomonadota; class Alphaproteobacteria; order Rhizobiales; family Hyphomicrobiaceae. The sequence goes on from JANOJW010000341.1 coordinate 6,740, forward strand.
AGCCGCACGTGTCGTTCACCAGAACGCAGCGACAGCTGATCGGCGCGTACTTTCTGCACGAGTATACGTTCGAAGCGTCCGCCTTGTTCAATCCGAGCATCGTGCGGCATCCGGATCAATCGGGCGCACCCCCTGGCGGGTGCCGGTTCGTGCTCAGTCTGCGCGCGGTCGGCGAGGGTCACATCTCGTCCTTGACCTTCCGTGCGGGCACCATCGATGTCGACGGCAACGTCGTCGTCGACCCGACCGCGCGACTGGCATCGGCCCCCACGATCACGGGCCGCACGTCAAAGCCCGCCGGCGACGTTGTCGAGTTGATGTTCGAGGACGATACCGAACTCAGCGAACGCGTCATCTTCCCGATCACCGAGCGTCAGGTCAATGGCATCGAGGATGCCCGCTTCGTCGAATTCGTGCACGAGGGCCGATCGACGTTTTATGCCACTTTCACGGCCTACAGCGGTCGCGCAATCCGCTCGGAGATGATCGAGACAACGGACTTCCGCACGTTCCGCATGACACCGCTCGAGGGCACGGCGACGCACAACAAGGGCATGGGGCTATTCCCACGCAAGATCGATGGTCGCTTCGTCATGATCGGGCGCCAGGACAACGAGAGCTTGCACCTGATCACCTCCGACGAACTCTACACATGGAATGGCGGACACGCATTCCTGCAACCGAAGTATCCTTGGGAATTCGTTCAGATCGGCAATTGCGGCTCACCTATCGAGCTCGACGAAGGCTGGCTGCTGTTCACCCACGGCGTCGGTCCGGTCCGCAAGTATGCGATCGGGGCCGTGCTTCTGGACAAGAAGGACCCCTCCAAGGTCCTTGCTCGGTCGCGCGAACCGCTGGTGCGACCGGACGCCACCGAACGTCAGGGCTACGTGCCGAACGTGGTCTACACCTGCGGCGCTCTGCGTCATGGCGAGCGGATCATTCTGCCGTACGCGGTGTCGGACACCTTCTCGAACTTTGCGACAATCAAGATTCCAGCGCTTCTGCGCGCCCTGGAGGGTTGAGAGCCTGTCTCGGAGGTTTTCGTGTGGTTTCATTGCGCTCGAAGGGGCCAGATGGCAGGAGCGTGGCGCCGCCGATACCCTGGGTATCGGCAAGCCGCGCGACGAACCAGATGGGCCGTTCGAGCGCAACCGAAGGCGGCCCAACCTCGGCCGACCGCGGCGTCGGAGGCCTTGCCCGTAGCTGGGCTACGAGCTGCGGCCTCCTTCTGGCGGATCGACTCGAGCTTGGACCGTGAAACCATACGAAAACCTCCGAGACAGGCTCTTAGGTGAGCACTTTATGTTCCAGACGCTTCTCGTCGGCGTCATTTTCGGCGGAGCGGCCATGGCGGACGCGCTATTGCGCCCTACGGCGCGGCATACGGTCGCTTTGGTCCCGCATCGGCGCTGATCGCGCAAC
>JANOJW010000342.1:0-8736 GCA_031418955.1 Hyphomicrobiales bacterium
ATGCGCGCGAAGGCGAGCGCGTAATGGTCTTCGGAGAAACGCATCACACGCTCCGCATCGGGGAGCAGCGACAAGGTCTTGCCTTCCCATGCGCTCCAGGCGCGCGCGGCCTCGAGCTGGATGCGAGGATCGGGATGCGTCAGGCGCCGGTGATAGGCCGCGATCATGTCGCCGCGCTCGCTCGGCGGGATCGGCGCGAGGAAGGCGTCGAACGCCTCGGGGAACAGCCAGCTCGCACCCTCCTGATAAAACCAATGCAGCTCCGTCCGGCGGATCAGGAAGATGCCGCGCAGGATCAGTTCGGCGACCCGCTCGGGATGTGCCTGCGCATAGGCGAGCGACAGCGTCGAGCCCCACGAGCCGCCCATCAGCTGCCAGCGCTCGAGGCTGAGATGCTGGCGCAGCCGCTCCATGTCGTCGACGAGATGCCAGGTCGTGTTGTGCTCGAGCGAGGCATGCGGGCTCGAGCGACCGCAGCCGCGCTGGTCCATCAGGATGATGCGGTAGCGTGCGGGATCGTGATAACGGCGCATCGTCGGATTGGAGCCGCCGCCTGGACCGCCGTGCACGATCAGCGCGGGCCGGCCGTGCACGTTGCCGCTTTCCTCGAAGTAGAGCTCGTGGCCGCCCGGCACGGCAAGCTTGCCGCGGCGGTAGGGCTCGATCGGGGGATAGTGCGCAAAGCGCTCGCGGTTGGACATGGCACCGCTGAGGATAGTGCGGGACGGCGCCGAGGGCCAGCGAGAGCGGAGGTGTTCAACCTACCCCATCCTAGCCGGTGCGGCCTTGACGTTCGCGCTGGGCGGCGAGGCGGGCCTCGCGATCCTCGACGGCTTCGCCGCCAGGGATGCGCAGGTCACGCACCATCTCGAGGATGTGGCGGCTTGGGGCCGGGGTCACGCGCGTCACCAGGATTGCGACGGCGGTCGATATGAGCGCGGCCAGCACCGCCAGAAGGATGGGCGCGAGCGCGATCACCTCGACCGCCACCGCCAGCACTCCGGCCATGGCGATTGCGAACCCGGTGAGCATACCGGCCATGGCGCCCCAGGCGTTGGTGCGCTTCCACCAGATCGCGAGCACCATCACGGGAAACAGCGCGGCGCCGGAAACGGCGAGCGAGGAGAGCATGAGGTCGAGCGGATCGCCGGGCAGCAGATGCGCGAGTGTGCCGGCAAACATCGCGACCGCAGCGAGCGACCCGCGCACGATCATCAGGCGCATTCCGGGCGATTGCGGCTCGGGCCGGGGCCCGCCGATCACGTCCTCGGCGACGATCAGGCCGAGCTGCGTCAGGCTCGAGGCTGCCGCCGCCAGCGCCGCCGCCACGACGCCCGCGACCGCGAGATGGACCATCACGGCTGGAAACTCTAACAGGATAGGCAGCGTCAGCAGCACGCCGTCGCGACGGTACAGGAAGCTCTGGGCGCCACCGGCCCTGGCCTGTCCATCGATCCCCATCAGGCCGAGGTCGATGAGTTGCTTCAGCGCGGCCGGCCACCGCTCCGGCGGCTGGCCGACGAGGTCCGTCATCAGGCTTTCGCGCAGGAACACGGCGAGCGCGGACATGGACATAATCACGACGCCGGCCACGACGACGGCCCAGCCTAGCGACTTGCGAGTCTCATAGACAGTCGGCGACGTGCCGGTGCGCGCGAGCAGGCCTGGCGACGCAGCGATGCCTGCCATGACGGCAAGCACAGTCAGCACGAAGGCTGCTGCACCGATGCTGCCGAACGGCGTCGCAAAGCGTCCCGCGATCGGCTGTAAGGCCTGGCCCGGCAGCTCCAGCAGCAGCGCGCCGGCGACCGGCGTTGCCACCGCCTGCGCCGCCTCGATGCGGCCGATCATGCGCAGCACCGGCCCATGGCTCACCTGTCCGAGCGGCAGGTTGGTGACGATGACGGCCGCGACCGCGAGCGGGATGAGAAAGGCGAGCAGGGCTGCCAATGACTGCGCCGCGCTCGACCAGGACAGCGAGCGCACGCCGCCCGGAACGAGAATGACGACGAGCGCTAGCGTGACGAGGCCTGCAGCGAAGGCCTCGGACCCTTGCGTCAGCCACACGACCGCGGCAGTCGCGACCTTGATCTCGGCCATCATCAGCAACAACAGCGGCACGGCGGCGGCTCCGGCCGCGATGAGCCGTACGCCGGCGCTTTCGAAGCGGGCGCCGAGAAAGCCCGGCAGTGTCGCGGCGCCGAATTTCCGGAAGAAAGGCGCTAGCAGAATGACCATGGCGACGAGCCCGGCGATGATGCCGAGCGCCAGACACAGCGCGTCGAAGCCGATCAGGAACAGGGCGCCGCTCAGCGCCGTGAGGCCGGTGCCGCCGATCGCGGCGATGGCGATGGCAAGTCCGCTCAGCGCCGCGGGCACGCGCCGCCCAGCGAGCAGGAATTCGCGCGGCGTCGCTGCGTAGCCGATTGCGCCGATCACCAGGAACAGCGTGAGCGGGCCGACCAGCATCAGCCGGCGCAGCGCTGCATCGCTGGCGCCGAGCTGCTCGAGGATCAGCATCGTCACGACGATCGCCACGAGACACGCGGCGAAGATGCCGAAGAACGTGCCGAGCAGCGGATTGACGACCTGCGGCCGCGGATGGAGCGCCATGTCAGCGGGCCTGTCTTCTGCGTCGTATCCGATGCCGGATGGTGGTCATGTCACACGTCCTCGTGCGCGCCGTGCCAGTGGTCGAGGGCGTCCTGGCGATTGGCGAAGGTGGCGACAGTGACCATGGCGATCAGGATCAGGCCGTGGCAGGCGAGGAAGTAGCCGAGCGGAAAGCCCAGGAACTTGTTGTGGTTGAGCCGGTCCGCATAGAGCGGCAGCACGATCAGGACAAGCAGGAACGGCAGCAGGCTCGTCAGCATCTGCCGCTTGGTGTGGCGCCAGTACGGCTTGCGTTCCTTGCGTTCGATCATGCTCGCTCCCCTTGGCTCGACGACCGGCCCGGCAGCCGGTTTTCGGACGAATCGTCTTCGCCCCATATTGTGGTCGCGCCACGGCCGAGCCGGCCGTAATTCCCGCGTCAGGGCTGAATTCGATGTTAGCCAAACCTGCCGATTGGGGCTAGCATGAGAACGCAATCGGAGGCGATTTCAACTGCGGCATCCGGAAGGAGGAGGCATGGCGTCGCATCGCATCGTCATCGTCGACGACCATCCGCTGTTCCGCGGCGCTCTGCGTCAGGCTTTGTCGGCCGAGCACCGCGACGGCGACATCTTCGAGGCCTCGGGCCTCGACGAGCTGATGTCCTACCTCGACCGGAGTGTCGAGGCCGATCTGGTGCTGCTCGACCTCGCCATGCCCGGCGTGCAAGGCCTCTCCGGTCTCCTGCTGGTGCGCACCCAGCACCCGGCTGTTCCTGTGGTCGTGGTCTCAGCCAGCGACGATCCCAAAACCATTCGGCATGCCATGGACTTCGGCGCCTCCGGCTTCGTGCCGAAATCGCAGCCCGTCGATCGCATTCGCCAGGCAGTGAAGACCGTGCTGGAAGGCGGTATCTGGACGCCGCCGGGGCTAGATCTATCCGCCGTCGCCGACAAGGAGACACGCGATCTCGCAGCCCGCCTGGCAACCCTCACGCCCCAGCAGGTGCGCGTCCTGATGATGCTCGGCGAAGGGCTGCTGAACAAGCAGATCGCCTACAAGCTTAACGTCTCGGAGGCGACCATCAAGGCGCACGTCTCCGCCATCCTCCAGAAGCTGGGTGTCGACAGCCGCACGCAGGCGGTAATCGCCATCGGCCGTCTTGGCACCCCGGCTGAGTGGCGCGCAGAGGGGTAGCGGCGCCCTGACGCTGGCACACCGTCCTCTCGCCATCAAAGTCGCTCATCATCAAAAAATGCCCGGCGCGTTGGCCGGGCATTCTTGCGAACTCGATGAACGGGCGTTCGCCCAGCCTTACGCCTTCTCGGCTTCCGCGGCCTCGCCGACTGTGGCTTCGGCGACGAGCTTCTGTGCCTGCCCCGTCCAGTCGCCCTTCTCCATGGCGCCGTCGAGCTTCAGCGCATCGTCGACGTTGGCGATGTCGTCGTCGGAGAAATTGGCGATCTGCTCGAACTTGATGCAGCCGAGCGTGTGGAAACGCGCCGCGAGATCGGCCGAGATGCCTGAGATCTTCGTCAGATCATCCACGTCGCCCTTCGGCTTCTTGAAGCCCTTCCAGGCGGCATTGAGCTTGCGCGCGCGGGCGTCCGTGCGCTCGAAGATGCGGGCGGCCTTGCCGCGGCGTCCGCGCAGGTAATAGAGCTTGGCGCGGCGGACCTTGCCGCGACGCAGCACCTCGATCTCGGCGATCAGGGGCGAGTAGACCGGGAAGACGCGTTCGACGCCCTCGCCGTAGGAGATCTTGCGAACCGTGAAGCTCTCGTTGATGCCGTGGCCGGAGCGGGCGATGCACACGCCCTCGTAGGCCTGGAGGCGGAACGCGGCTTGCGGATGGTCTTTCTTGGGCTTGGCCTTGCCTTTGGCCTTAGGATCGGCTTGCTCGAGTTCCTGCACCTTGACGACGACCTTTAGGGTGTCGCCGGGGCTGAACTCCGGCACGCCGCGCTTCTGGAGGACGGCCTTGATCTGAGCCAGCTCCAACTCTTGAATGATGTTCATTGTTGTTTGTCCTTAGCGTTCACATCATGTGCAGAGGAGCGCAAGCGACCGAAATCGGGTGCGAGCGCTCGTGCGGCCCGTAAAGGGCGCCCGAGACCGAGCGTAGCCCACAGTGTGGGAGATCGCGGCGTCATAGCTTAAGTCCCACGGCATGTCGATGGGCTGTCCGAATCGGTCCAGCGCGGTCGAGACAATCGCGAAACCCTGGCTTGCATCAATGGGCGTCGCGTGGGGCCGCGAACGCGGCTAGTTTCCAAGCCACTTGGTTCCAGGCGAGGGTTCGATGCAGAAGCGCAATCGGGATGATATCGACGTTGCCATCGTGGGGGCGGGGGTCGCAGGCCTCTATGCCATCCACAAACTTCGCCAACTCGGCTTCAGGGCGCGCGTCTATGAGGCTGGCAGCGGCGTCGGCGGGACCTGGTACTGGAACCGCTATCCGGGCTGCCGCTGCGATGTGGAGAGCCTCGAGTATTCGTTCTCGTTCTCGCCGGAGCTCGACCAGGAATGGCATTGGCCCGAGCGCTATGGCACCCAGGGCGAGATCCTGAAGTACGTCGAGCATGTGGCCGAGCGCTTCGATCTGAAGCGCGACATCGTGTTCGACACGCGCATCGTTTCGGCGGTGTTCGACGAGGCGGCAAGTCGCTGGACGCTTCGGACGGACAAGGGCCAGACGATCTCCGCACCGTATTGCATCATGGCCACGGGCAACCTGTCGACACCACGCAAGCCCGATATCAAGGGCATCGACAGCTTCGCTGGCAAAACCTATCACACCGGGCTGTGGCCGCACGACGGCGTCGATTTCACCGGGCTGCGCGTGGGCATCGTCGGCACCGGCTCCTCCGGCGTGCAGTCGATCCCAAACATCGCCAAGCAGGCGAAACAGCTATTCGTGTTCCAGCGCACGGCGAACTTCTCGCTGCCCGCGCAGAACGGCGCCATGGATCCCGACAGGGAGCGCCGGCACAAGGCCGAGTATCCCCAGCGCCGTGCTGACGCGGTCAATACGCCGTTTGCGATCGCGGGCTATCCGCCGCCGGCCAAGTCTGCACTCGAAGTGTCCGAGGCCGAGCGCACTGCCGTCTACGAGCGCAAATGGCAGGAGGGCGGCTCGATCAGCTTCCTCTATGCCTACAACGATCTGCTCACCAACAAGGCCGCCAACGACACCGCGGCCGAGTTCGCGCGCAACAAGATCCGCGCGATCGTCAAGGATCCCGAGACCGCCGAGGCGCTGTGCCCGAACGATCATCCGATCGGCACCAAGCGGCTGATCCTCGATACGACCTACTACGAGACCTACAATCAACCGCACGTAGAGCTCGTCAACATCCGCAAATCGCCGATCACCGGGATCACGCCGTCCGGCATCACCATCGCCGACGGGCGCGCCTTCGAGCTCGACGCCATGGTGTTCGCGACCGGGTTCGACGCCATGACCGGCGCCATGAAGGAGATCGACATCCGTGGCACGAGCGGCCTGTCGATCCGCGACAAGTGGAAGGACGGCCCGCACACCTACCTCGGCATCATGACCGCGGGCTTCCCGAACCTGTTCATGATCACCGGACCCCAAAGCCCCGGCGTGAAGAGCCAGATGATTTTCTCCTGCCAGCAGCATGTGGACTGGATCGGCGACTGCCTCACCTGGATGGGCGAGCGGCAAAAGCGGCGGATCGAGCCGACGCGCGAGGCGGAGCTGGCCTGGGTTCTGCATAACAACGAGGTTGCCGACGGCACGCTCTATCCGCTGGCCAAGTCCTGGTACATGGGGGCCAACATTCCAGGCAAGCCGCGCGTGTTCATGCCCTACGTCGGCGGCGTCACGGCCTACGTGAAGAAGTGCAACGAGGTGGTGGCGAACGGCTACGAGGGCTTCACGGCCACAGCGTGAGCCTTGTTGTGCAGGGCACGGTTCCCGCTTATGCGTCCCCAAAAGCCAACACGCCCGGAGATGACCGATGTTCGCCGTCGAGGTTCGCGACCGCATCATGATCGCCCACTCGCTGCCCGATCCGTTCTTCGGACCGGCCGCGAAAAAGCACGGGGCGACGTTCGTTGTCGATGTCGCGTTCTTCCGCGAGTCGCTGACCAAACAGAATGTCGTCGTCGACATCGGCGCGGCACTCGAGGTGCTGAACAAGACCTTGAAGCCACTCGCCTACAAAGACCTCGATGAACTCCCGGAGTTCAAGGGCAAGCTCACGACCACGGAATTCCTCTGCCGCCACGTGTTCGACGCCATGGCGAAGGCTGCGAAGTCCGGCGCGCTCGGCGAGGATGGCAAGGGCCTCGCCAAGATTCGCGTCATCCTGCACGAGACCGATCTGGCGCGCGCCTGGTTTGAAGGACCGGTCGACTGAGCGGGCGACCAGGCACGCAATCGCGATTCGAGGTCCTCGATCTTCGATGTGTTGCCCGAGAGGGTTGCACGCACGCCTCAGTGCATCGAGGCGTGCGCTCTTTTCCACACGACACACATCCGCCATATCGGGTCAACCAGTTGACCCAAAACGTTTATTTCGAGAACAACCGAAAGCGGGGATTGGGCGGCCACTGTCCTTGCCGCCGAGGCGCGACTCAGAAATGTTGGCCGCAATGTGATGGAATGCGGCTCAGTGGGGAACAGTGCACATGAAGCGCGAACAGTCGGGGACTTTCCTCAGCGCGGTGTTCGTCGACTACGACAACATCTATCTCTCGCTGAAGCGCAAGAGCGAAGACGCGGCCAAGAAGTTCGCCAAGGACGCGGGGCTCTGGCTGCGAGGGATCGAAAGCGGCAGTCTGATCACGCCGACCAACGGTCCCGGCACCGAAGGCACGCGACGCCTGGTCATGAACCGCTGCTACGGCAATCCGGTGCCCCGCCGCAACACGTCGGACAACTCGACCGACATGAGCTCGTTCCCGTTCGTGCGGCACCATTTTCTGCGCTCGGGCTTCGAGGTCGTCGACTGCCCGCCGCTGACGGCACAGCTGAAGAATTCTTCGGATATCCGCATGGTCATGGACCTGCGCGATCTGCTGACGCATCCGACCTATTTCGACGAGTTCGTGATCCTATCGGGTGACGCCGATTTCACGCCTGTGCTGCACCGGCTGCGGGCGCATGCGCGGCGCACGGTGATCTTCGCCAATGACTACACGGCTGCACCCTACACTGCGATCAGCGATGGAGAGATCCGCGAGTCGGACCTGATCTCGCTGCTGCTCGAGGGCCGTATCGGCGCTGAGCCGGCGTCGATCGCCGCCGCTCAACTCGACGCCGCTGCACTGGAGGCGATTCGCCGCGACATCATCGCCGACGTCACGGCCGCCGTGCGCGCGGCCACCTCGCCGGTACCGCTCGAGGTGCTGGCTGACCGTGCCGTTCGCGCGATCGGTCACGACCGCACAATCGGCACATCGTGGGCCGGGGCCGGTGGGTTCCGCGACCTGTTGGCTCAGAGCCTTCCCGAAGGCCTGCGACTCTCGGGCGAACCGCCCTATGTCGTCATCGACACACGTCGTCACATCGCGGTGCCTGTCGCACAGCCGGCACTCGCCGAATTCGAGCCGCGCGCAATAGCCCAGCAGCAGCCAGCACACTATGCGCCGCAGCAGATCGCGACGGCACCGCTCCCCCGCGAGATCCCGGCACCGCGTAACCTCACAGCGCCGGCCTCGACGATGCAGCCGTCAGCCCAGATCCTGCCGCAGGTCCAGCAGGCGGTCGCACAGCCCGCGCCGCAAGCCCCCGTCTATCAAGCCCCGGCCTACGCGGAAGCGCAGGCGGCGCCGACGCGTGCCCGCCAGCCGGAATACGCGGCACCGATCGCGCCAGCGCAACCGGCCACTCGCGCCGTGGAGCTGATCCAGACAGCTACGCCGTCGTCGATCCAGCAATCGATTGCGCGCATTCACGAGGCTTGCCAAGCCCCGCCGCTGGCGCCGCCCGAGTACCGGGCGCTGTTCGAGGTGATGGCCCAGGAGGTCACCGACAACGGCCTGATCGGGACCCAGACGCTCGTCAATATCGCCCAACGTGCGCAAGAGCGTGGCCTCGACGTCCGCCGCGACGACGTGCGCTTCGTGCTGGAAGTCGTGAGCGAGGCCGATCCCTGGTTCGAGCAGGGTGCG
>JANOJW010000343.1:0-5181 GCA_031418955.1 Hyphomicrobiales bacterium
TGTCGCCGGGCTTGGCGCCGCCGATGTTGTGCAGTACGAGCTGCAGTGCGCGGCCTATTGTTGCGTTGGCGCGCCGCCCCTGGCCGAGACAGTTGGTGCCGCAGTTGATGTCGAGCGATGTGCGCATCGGTCCGTTGACCAGCATCATCTGGCCGCACGGGTGCGTGGTCGCCAGCGTGCCGTGTAGATTGTAGGCGGGATCGAGCACCGACTTGAGCCCGGCCAGCACGACCGGAAAGTACTCGGGTTTGCAGCCGGCCATGACCGCGTTGGCGGCGAGGCTGCGGATCGTCGGCACCAGCTGGCGCGGCGAGATCGGCGCGAAGGTCTCATTGTCGGCGCGCGCGGCCTTCACAAACTGGTCGACGGCTGCCTCGGTCGGCATGACCAAGGGAAAGCCGTCGCTCCAGCCCTGCGCAATGGCATAGTCGGTCCACGCCTCGGGCGTCATCTCGCCGAGGTCGAGGATTTCGCTGTCGTGCACGTCGGCCATTGCGGTTTCCAGTTGCTTTCCGCGATTACTTCGCCGGCGCGGGGCTGGCGAGGGGTTTGCCCTTCTCAACGACATACGTGACGATCACCTTGGCTCCTTTGGGGCCCGAGATCGCATCGTGAACGGCACCTGCCGGTACCAGCCAGGAGTCGCCCGGCTTCACAGGCTTGTCGGGTTGGCCATCGATTTTGAAGATCAGGTCGCCCTCGAGCACATACGCGGATTCGATCCCCGGGTGGGAGTGACGGCCAATGGCTGCGTTAGGAACGATCTCCGCGATCGCGATCACAGTCTCGAGGTTGGTCCCCGCGACATCGAACTTCTGCACCGGCGTGCGCTTGATGTTCGCCGCGCCCTGCGTGATGGCCGGCGGCGCCGGTTGCTGGGCCTGAGGCAGGCTCGCCGCGACGACGGCGAAAGCGAGGGTCGAGGCTGCGAGCAGAATGGCTTTACGCATGCGGTTCTCCAATGTGGTTCTGGAATTTCAGTCAGGTGCCTGACTTTAGCCTGACACCGCAGTGAAGCACATTACTCACTGGCGTTGGAGCACGGTGCAAGGCTGAAGCCAACCACCTACCCCGCCACCTTCGCCAGCGCGCCCCAAGCCGTGTCGATGCGCTCGGCGAGTTCGGCCGCGTTGAGGCCCCCGACCGGATGCTTCACGACCAGCAGCTTGGGGTCGACCTTGCGGGCTTTCGCCTGTGCGAGCACCAGCGGCCGGAACGTCTCGGTGGCCACCACATAGGCGGTGACGCCGCGCTTCTCGAGTTCGACGCTGTCGTGGAAACTCCACGATGAGCAGCTCCCTCAATCCCCGAGCGCGAGCAGCGCCGCCCGGTACTTGTGCGCGACCTTGTCGATCAGCTCCGGGCTCGCCGGCTGGCTGGCCGACGGCTTCCAGACGAGGTCGATGTTGTCGAGCGATCGGATCGTGCCGAGCTTGGCCTTGAGGCCCTCGAGCAGTTCTCGCGCGTTCGGCTTGGAGTTCGAGAACAGCACGATCGGGTCGCGCCGCCAGTCGACCGCGACACTTTTGAGCTTTTCACCCGTCGCCACGGCTTGGCCGAAGCTCGGATTGATGATGCGCATGAACGGCTCCCTCGGGGCGGCGGCCCTTGATGACGGTCGGATTGTGCCGTGCCTAGAGCCCGCTCGCAATGCGTTTTCGGAGACATTCGCTTCGAGCAGCATGGCTCGCATGTCGAGCCCAGAACTTCACCGGGTAACGCGTCTGTTCCGAAGCTGTGTCTGTCCCGAAGCTGTCGGGTAGAAGGCCGGCCTGCACTTGCGGGCGAGACCCGAAAGTGCCGTGCCGTGTCATGTCGGGTCTTGACGGTGCGACGCCTAGGCGCCGCACCGCCTTCTACCCGACCTACTTGCCCGAGGTGATGAGGCGCAGGTCGAGCGGCGCCAGCTCGAAGCGGTGGAACTCGGCGACGACGCGGGGATCGGCGCCCGAGCCGCGACGTACGAGCAGCGGGACTTTCTCGGCGACGGGCCGGGTTTTCAGCCAGTCGTGCAACTCGCCAACGGTGGTGAAGCGCCGCGTCCCGACCATCTCCAGGCTGTCGCCCATCTGCAGTCCGGCGCGGGCCGCCGCTTCTCCCGGCTTGATGAACTCGATGCGCAGCGGCGGCAGTACGGTTGCGGCCTTGTCCGCGTTGATACGCTCGCCGATGAGCAGTCCGGCAAAGATGAGACCTTGGCGCTGCAGTGGCGGCCACGCGGGGATCAGCGGAACGGAGACGTCGACGAGCCGGCCGTCGCGCTGCACGGTGAGCGAGACGCTGTCGCGGCGCCCGCGCAGCGCCGTGTAGAGATCGGGCAGCGTCGCGAGTTTCGGCCCGCCGGCGATCCCCTGTACGACGTCGCCGCCAAGCAGGTTGTCGCCGCTCTGGGGGAACGGCACGGCGACGGTCAGCGTTTCGATGCGCCCTTGCTTCAGCCAGTAGACAGGCAGGCTCGGCAAGCTCGGATCGAGGTCCTTCCCCAGCAGATCGACGATGGCGCAGATCGGCTTGATGGAGAGCGCGAGCCCGAGGCCGGGAGCACCTGGAATGTTGGCCGTATTGATGCCGACCACCTCGGCCGGGTCGACGCCCAGGAGTGGACCGCCCGAGTTGCCCGGATTGATGTTGGCATCCATCTGCACGTACTCGTGCGCGCCGAGGATGCGGATACTCGACACGATGCCCCGCGTCGCCGTGAAGTTGAGGCTGATGGGATGGCCGTAGGCAACGACCGTCGCGCCCTGCGCCACGGTCTGCGTGCAGCCGAGCTTGGCGGTCGTCGCATCGGCCGGCAGCTTGGCCGGATCGACCTTCAGCACGGCGACGTCGAGGTGGTTGTCCACGTAGACGCGCTCGGCGGCAAGCCACTCGCCCTCCGCGTCACCGAGCGCGATCTCGACGATCGACTGCGAGCGTTTGGCCACGTGCGCGTTGGTGAGGATCCAGCCCTTCGCGCGATCGATGATGAAGCCGGTGCCGAGCCCGGTGCCGACCTGCTCGCCAGCGAATGGCCATTGCACGGTACCGCGCACCTTGACGGTGAAGCGCTGCGCCTGCCCCAGCATGGCGGCGAGGTCGGGCCCGCTCTGGGCCCGCAACGGGAGCGACGAGGCGAGGGTTCCTGCCGACAGCAGGAGAAACGCCGAAACAGCGACGCTGAGCTTGCTCACAGGACACACCTTCCGCCCAAAAACCCAGTGGAGCCGACAAATTGCGGCGGAAATCGATGCCGACAGCTAACTTATGGGATCAACTTACGAAATTGATTACGGTGGCCCGGCGGGTGGCAAATCCCAGGCCAAGCCCCAAGATGGCCGACCGTTCGATGGAGTGCGCATGGCTGAGGAGAGCGGCGGCGGGTCCACCCGATCCCGGAGCAACCATCAACCCGAGACCGACGACAGCCTCTCGCTCGAGGGCACGGCGGTGGCGCCGCTCGACCGGTACTTTCCCTCGCAGCCGGTGCCGTTCCTGACGCTGGTCGTCGTCGTGTCGGCGGTCGCCTGGAGCGCGGGTTACGCGCTGGCGCCCGACAAGACGCGGTTCCTCGCCTCGCCCGAATGGCGGTTCATGCCGTTCTATCTCGCGGCGCACCTCGTCGCCGTGCGCCTGTTCGTCACCACCTACTCGCGCAACTTCCGCGCTGGCATTCGCCGCCTCGACGTGGCGCCGGCCGCCGTGACGCGCGGCGTGCGCCTCGTGCTCGGGCCGGTCGGCGTGCTGCTCGCCGCGCTGATCGCTTCCCCGCTCTGCTATCTCGACTTCCAGTACATGACCGGCGCCGAGAGCCGCTACGAGCGCATGGGGCCGGGCAACACGGTGGCAGCCGTCGACTATCTGATGTGGAGCACCTGGTGCGTCGAGTGGCTGCTCAATGCGCTGATCTGGCTGATGCTCGTGGTGTTCTTGTGGAAGAACACGACGCTGATCGCCAGCTACCCGTTCCGCGCGCCGATCGAGATCGTGGTTCAAGAGCGGCACTATCGGCCGTTCCTGCGCATGAGTTCGCAAGGTGCGACCATCCTGCTCGGCTTCAGTGCGGTGACGATCTTCTATCTCTGGTACACGGGCGGGGAGTTCACCGACTACCTCGGGCTCGGCATTTCGGTGGCGCTGCTGGTGGTCGGCTTCGTGCCGCCGTGGCTGATGCTGCGGCGCAAGGTGACGCGGGCCGTCGAGCACGAGACGCAGGCGCTGCGCGTGAGGCTCGCCGGCGCCATCGCGCGAGACGACAAGGCGCGGGCGTCCGGCACCAGCCTCGCGATGCTCGAGCAGCGGCTCGACGAAGCGCTGGTGATCTTCCGCATCTCTTATCTCGAGCAACTAAAACTCAACCTCGGCGGTCGCGAGGCGTGGGCGATCGTCCTGCGCCTGCTGGCGCCGCTGCTCGGCGCGGCCTGGCAGCTCTCGCAGAGCCTCGAGGCGACGCTCGGCCGGCTCGATGGCGGCTGGAAGTCTCTGAAGGCGATGCTTGCGCGGCTGTTAGGGTGAGATGGTCTTGGTCGGGGGCTATTTCGCTGAGCTGAGCCGCCCCACGTGCAGGGTAGTTCCTCACGCTTGCTATTTGGTCAGCAACACCCACTCCGTGCCGTCGTTGATCCAGCCCTCCTTGACCATGGGCCGCTGCGCGGTCTCAGCATAGCCCAACCTCTTGTAGAGCTGCCGCGCGCCGTGGTTTGCATTCGAGACGATGACGCTCATGCCACGACAGCTTTTTTCGCGTCCAAGATTTTCCGCAAGCTGCAACATTTCAGTGCCGAGGCCACGGCTGCGATAGGGAGGCAAGACAGCGAGCACGTTGACGTACCAAGTGCCCGGAGCAAGGTTCTCCAGCTCCTGGAGCGGCACAAACATTGCTGGCATGTCCGCAGGAACAGGCTCCACGACTTCAGGTATGGTGTAACCGATGAGACAGCCGGCCACACTGTCCGCGTGATCGATAATGGTCGCGTTTCGGTAGGAGAAACTGCCGGTCTCCCGCGCGGCCCGCAGGCGCCCAACGTCCCAAGCCGTCTCG
This sequence comes from Hyphomicrobiales bacterium, assembly GCA_031418955.1. GTDB lineage: Bacteria > Pseudomonadota > Alphaproteobacteria > Rhizobiales > Hyphomicrobiaceae. The sequence continues at coordinate 5,021 of JANOJW010000343.1, forward strand.
CCGACTGACGCAAGTTTGCCCCAGAGATAGAGGGGCAAGCCTTCACCGGCGTAGTTGACCAACTCAGCCAAGACGGCCGCATCGTCGATGCGGGCCGGTCGAAACGTAGACGCCTTCGGCATTCGTATTTTTCCTCAGATTGCCGCCCGCCTTGAGGTCAC
>JANOJW010000344.1:0-3353 GCA_031418955.1 Hyphomicrobiales bacterium
TGCGACGCGCATGCAGTTGTCGAAGCCGTTGCGGAAGCGGGCGACGTGGTTGTCCCAGGTCGGTCCGGCGAAGTGCGCGGTCAGCACCACGTTGTCGAGCTTGAACAAGGGATTGTTCGGCGGCGGCGGCTCCTGGTCGAACACGTCGAGGCCGGCGCCGAAGATCTTCTTCGCCACGAGGTGCCGGGCCAGCGCGGGCTCGTCGATGACGGGACCCCGGCTCGTATTGACCAGGATCGCGGTCGGCTTCATCAGGTCGAGTTCGTTCTGGCCGATCAGGTGCTTGGTCGAGGCGTTGAGCGGCACGTTGAGCGAGATCACGTCGGACGTGCGCAGCAGCTCGCGCAGCAGGCGGAACTTGACGCCGAGGCTGTCCTCCTGGTCCTCGGTCAGCCGCTTGATGTCGTAGTACTGGACGTGCATGCCGAAACCCTTGGCCAGGCGCGCGACCTTCTTGCCGATGGTGCCCAGGCCGACGATGCCGATGGTCTTGGCCGCGACCTCGTACATGCGCGGCGCTGGACCATTGCCGCGCCAGCGGCCGCCCGAGACGCTGGCGTGCTGCCAGACCACGCGGCGGGCGACGGTCAACATCAGCATGATGGCGTGCTCGGAGACCGAGACGGCGTTGGCGCCGCCGTTGTTGCAAACCGGCACCTTCGCGCGGCGGGCGGCCTCCAGATCGACGTTGTCGTAGCCGGCGGAGAGGAGCTGCACCAGCTTGAGCTTGGGTGCGGCCTTGTAGAAGGCATCCTGCATTTTCACATGCGGATAGCAGACCATGTATTCCGCGGTCTGCATTGCGCTCATCAGTTCGTCGCTGCCGTCCTTCACGAGCTTCAGCTCAAAGCCCGAGGGCGCCATCTCGGCGGCGATCTTGGCCACTTCGTCGGAGGGCGGCACGAGGACGATGCGGGGGCTCATGGACGGCTCCGTTCAGGCGGGCTGGAGATGGGCTGGCAGGCATTGGCCGGCGCGGCTGTAACGGCCGGCCGGGTGCGCGGTTCAGGTTGGATGCGCCACAGTCAGACGCTTCGTCCAAGGTGTCAACCGGGGAGCGCCGGGTTGCCATTTCGCGGCCCCATCCCGGATGCTAACGTCCAGCGATGCAACCGACCTTGGGACATGGAATGATCTCTGCGCGGCGCGCCGTCGCGATTGCCGTCCTGCTGATCGCAGTCTCGACGGCTGGCGTCTCGGCATGCACGGGCGCACTGGCCTATGGTCCCGCACGCAGCCCGGCGCGCGCGCATCCCCTCGAATGGACGGTGCATGTCGCCGGAGAGGTTGTGTCCCCCGTGCGCAAGGACAATCGCGGATTGCTGGCGGACGCGACGGCCTGCAATCGCGATGCCGTCGACCTGCTGCGTGGCCTCGTTCGAGCCGCCGTCCGAAGCGGCGCACTCGTTCTGCTCGGCGAGGTGCACGACAACCCGCATCACCATCATGTGCGTGGGCATCTGATCAGCCTGCTCGGCGCGCGGCCCGGACTGGTGCTCGAGCATTTGCGTGCCGACCAGAAGCCGGCGTTGGACCTGTTCGAAGATCTGGCCCGCAACGGCAGTCATCTCAATTCGACGTCGCAGTTCTTCCGCGCCGTGAAATGGGAGGGCTCGGGCTGGCCGGACAAGGCGATATTCGAGCCGCTGATCAGGGCCGGCTTGAAGCAGCGCCTGCCGATCCTTCCCGGAGACCCGTCGCGCGAGACGGTGCGCTCGGTCGCGAAGCAGGGCCGCTCGGCGCTGGCGCCCGATGAATTGGCTGCGCTGAAGCTCGACGTGCCTCTCGAGGCGCTACACGAGGAGGCGCTGCTCACCGAACTCGAGGCTTCGCACTGCGGGCTCGTGCCGAAGGCGGCGTTTGTCAACATGGCGCTGGCGCAGCGCTATCGCGACGCGCATCTCGCACGCGCACTGGTGCAGGCGGCCGAAAAGCACGGCGCAGCGATCCTGCTCACCGGCAACGGTCATGTGCGCGCCGACCGCGGCGTGCCGCATTATCTGCGGCTCATCGCTCCGGAGCGGCGGATCATGACCGTGGTGCTCAGCGAGGTCGAGGCCGGCCGCACGGAGCCCGCGAGCGCCATCACACGCGATGACGCGGGCCGACCGGTCGCCGACTTCACGCTGTTCACGCCGCGCGTCGCTCGCAAGGACCCGTGCATCGAGATGCGAGCGCAGTTCGGCCGGAAGCCGTAGCCGGGCGTAACGCGACGCGCAGCCCTGGCTCGTCAATCGAGACGCACGGCGGTCCTGGCTGTGCGGAACAGCTCGAGGTCCGACTGCACCATCTCGGTCACGAGCTGGGGGAACGACGTCTTGTGCTGCCAGCCGAGCTTGGCTTTGGCCTTTGACGGATCGCCGAGCAGGAGCTCCACCTCGGTCGGGCGGAAGTAGGCCGGATCGATCTTCACCACCGTCTTGCCACTGGTCTCGTCAACGCCGACCTCGTCCACGCCCTTGCCCTTCCAGACGATGCGGCGCTGCACGCAGCCGAACGCGCGCTCGATGAACTCGCGCACCGAGTGCGTCTCGCCCGTCGCCAGCACGTAGTCGTCGGGCTTGGGCTGCTGCAGCATCAGCCACATGCCCTCGACGTAATCGCGGGCGTGGCCCCAGTCGCGCTTGGCGTCGATGTTGCCCAAGTAGAGGGTGTCCTGCTTGCCGAGATGGATCGCGGCCACCGCACGGCTGATCTTGCGCGTGACGAAGGTCTCGCCGCGGATCGGGCTCTCGTGATTGAACAGGATGCCGTTCGAGGCATGCATGCCGTAGGCTTCGCGGTAGTTCACCGTGATCCAGTAGGCATAGATCTTGGCGGCGGCGTACGGCGAGCGCGGATAGAAGGGCGTCGTCTCCGTCTGCGGCGTCTCCACGACCCGGCCGTAGAGCTCCGACGTCGAGGCCTGATAGAAGCGCACGGTCTTCTCGATGCCGAGGATGCGCATGGCCTCGAGGATGCGCAGCGTGCCGATGCCGTCGGCCTGCGCCGTGTACTCGGGCGTCTCGAAGCTCACCTGCACGTGGCTCTGGGCTGCGAGATTGTAGATCTCGTCGGGTTTCGTCTCGGCGACGATGCGGATGAGGTTGGTCGAGTCCGTCATGTCGCCGTAGTGCAGGAAGAAGCGCGCGTCCTCGATGTGGGGATCGACGTAGAAATGGTCGATGCGGTCGGTGTTGAACGACGACGAGCGGCGCTTGATGCCGTGCACCGTGTAGCCCTTCGCCAGCAGCAGCTCGGCAAGATAGGCGCCGTCCTGGCCGGTGACACCGGTGATGAGTGCGGTCTTGTTGGTCATGTGGTCGAACTCTCCTTGTCCGGGCCTGTCGGCGGCCGGCACGCGTGCGTCAAGG
>JANOJW010000345.1:0-3375 GCA_031418955.1 Hyphomicrobiales bacterium
CCCAGACCCCCTCCCTCCGAACGCTGCAGCAGCACGACGCCGACCAGCCCCGTCGCGATCAGCAAGTGGAGAACTAGCAGAACCTTGTCCATGGAATGACTTTCATGCCGCCGGCGCATGTGCGCGGCGCTCGATTTCGCCGCCCGCTTCTACACCAGCGTTTCCGGCCGGCCAACAGCGAACCGCGGCGCCCGGCCGCCTCCTGTCACGCATTTGTTTCGCCGGTTCGTGCTGCGCTGCAGTGCTGGCATGGCGTTTACCGTCAATGGCGAAGACCGCAATTGCTGCGACATCCAGCCGAATCACTTGCTATAGTGTCGCAGTCTGCGCGGGCGTCACCACGGCCGCCTCTCGGTAGCCGACGACGCCTTCGCCTGCTCTGGCTTTAGAAAACGGGAGGTACGACATGCCGCCAATTGAAACCTTGGTCATCTGGTTGGCTATCGGTGCAATCGCTGGCTTTCTCGCAGGCAATATCTGGAAGGGTGCGGGCTTCGGTCTGGTCGGGAACATCCTCGTCGGCATCGTCGGTGCCGTCGTGGCCGGCTGGCTGCTGCCGCGGCTCGGGATCTCGATCGGCAGTGGCATCGTCGCCACGATCATCAACGCCGTGATCGGCGCGCTGATCGTGATGTTCGGCCTCAGCCTGATGAAAAAGGCCTGAGCCACCCGCTCGCACGCAGAATTCGTGACGGCGTCGGCTCCGGCCGGCGCCGTCATTGCGTTTTGGGCTGGATCTGCTTGGCGAACGGATCGCCTGCGGGATTGGCTCCGGCAGGCGGCCGGTAGGCGTCATCGGCTTTTGGTTTTGGTTTCGGCGCGGGCTTTGTCGGCGCAGCGGCCGGCTCCTTCGCCTCGGCGGCGGGGGCCGGCGCGAGCTTCGGTTTGGCCGGCGGGGTGGTTGCGGCGGCCTTGGTGTCCGACCCGGTGGCTGGCGCGGCCGCAGGTTTCGGCTTCGGCTTAGGCTTAGGCGCTGGCTCCGGCGCTTCCGTTTTGGTGTCCGTCGCCTCTTCGGGCACGGCCGGCGGGGTGTCTTCCTCGGCGAACGGCAGCGTCAGGCGGGCTTTCGCCAAGCCGCAGCGGAAGCTCAGTTGCTCCTCGACGAGGATATAGCGTTCGATGTCGCGCAACTTGGCTCGATCGAGATTGGCGCGGCCCCACACCGGCCCCTTGGCGAACAGCTCTTTGACGCCGGTCTGGTCGAGCGTGGACTGCTCGCCTTTGAGCTTTTCGCACTCCTCCTTGGGCAGCGGCTCGGCTGCGACGCCGTCCGCCATCGCAAGCAATGCCAGGGCCAAAACCGCCCACATTGGCCGAATTGCGCGCATGCCGCGGCTCCCACTCATCACGCGTAGGCGGCCAGGATACCGAGAAAATCGTCGGCCTTGAGGCTGGCCCCGCCAACCAGCGCGCCATCGACGTTGGCGACGCCCATCAGCTCGCGCGCATTCGATGGCTTCACCGATCCGCCGTAGAGCAGGCGCATCGTGCGGCCCTCCGCGCCAAAGCGCGTGACGAGGGCATCCCGCATCGCCTCGTGCACCTCGGCAACGTCCTGCGCTGTCGGCGTCAGCCCCGTGCCGATCGCCCACACGGGCTCGTAGGCGACGACCGTTGTCGCCGCCCGACAGCCATCGGGCAGCGAGCCGGCCAGTTGTCCGCCAACGACCTTCAGCGTGTCACCGGCCTGGCGCTGCGCTTGCGTCTCGCCGACGCAGACGATCGCGATGAGCCCTGCGCGGTGCACCGCTTCGCACTTCGCGCGAACGGCAGCATCGCTCTCGCCGTGATCGGCGCGGCGCTCGGAGTGGCCGACGATGACGGCGAGAGCGCCCGCGTCCCGCAGCATCTCGACTGAAACATCGCCAGTGTGCGCGCCCGCGGCCTTGGCATGGCAGTCCTGCGCGCCGACCAGCAGCCCGGTGCCCGTCACGGCGTCTGCCAACCGCGCAATCAGCGTGGCGGGCGGGCAGAGCATCATGTCGGCGCCGGCGGATTTGGCGGCCGCCGCCATCCGGCGGGCCTCGCCGAGGCTTGCGGCGGTGCCGTTCATCTTCCAGTTGCCCGCGACCAGCGCGCGGGGGGCTCCATTTCGAGCGGCCATGTGAACTCCGGCGAACCTGCTGTCTCCTGTCGATCTAACCGGGCCCGAGGGACCGCGCAATCACCCATCGGTGGCTGCGATTTACGCGGGTTGATCAGAACATCAGGGTCAGCAATCTGAGATTGCATATCAGATTTGCGAGTCTGGCGCGCCTGTTCTTAGACCGTTCTCAAGCATTTGATTCGCACAGCATTTCCTCTGCAACTCGAATCGACATCGTCCACAACTTGGACGCGGTTCAGCCTCGAAGTTGCCGCCCGAATCATGCATCCTTCAACCCAAAGTGGAGTTTGCCATGATCGATGCAACCATTCGCGCCTATGCAACTCGCCAGCTGGCGGCCGCGGTGATCGGCTTCGGCCTCGCGGCGGCCCTGGGCTTCGTCGGCTACTCGACCGCGCGTCCCGGCGTCGTCGTCGAGACGGCCCCGGCCGCCCCGACCGTTGTCGGCCGCGCCGACATATCCGACGGCGACACCATCGTCATCGACGGCGTCAAGATCCGCCTCGAGGGCATCGACGCGCCAGAAAGCGCGCAGAGCTGCCGCATGGAGAACGGGCATCATTGGCCGTGCGGTCTGGTCGCCACGCGCGAACTGACCCGCATGATCGGACGCAACCCTGTGCGCTGCGAGAGTCGCGGCCTCGACAAGTATGGCCGCACGCTCGGCGTCTGTTCGGTCGGCGCGCTCGAACTCAACGCCGAGATGGTGCGCCAGGGCCATGCCTGGGCGTTCGTCAAATACTCCGACGCCTATGCGAAGATCGAGGCCGACGCTCGCGCGCGCCGCATCGGCGTGTGGCAGAGCGAGACGCAGGCGCCGTGGGACTATCGCGCGGCCAAGTGGCAGGTCGCCGAGGACAAGGCGCCGGAAGGCTGCGCGATCAAGGGCAACGTTACGCGCAACGACCGCATCTATCACATGCCGTGGAGCCCCTGGTACGACAAGATCCGCATGGACGGCGACAAGGGCAAGCGCTGGTTCTGCTCGGAAGACGAGGCCATCAAGGCCGGCTGGCGCCCAGCCCAGTCGCGGTGACGTGGGTCGCGGTGATCCAAGCCGAGATTCGTGACGTCGCCAACCCAGGACCGGCACGTCGGCTCGTCATGCCTTTGCGATCGCGACGCCAGCGGCGGAACCGACCGGTTGTGACCCGGTGCAGGACAAGCGGCGCAGGCGGAGCAGTCGGGCACGTCCCCTCTCCCCGACGCCCCTGCACTCGACGGGGAGAGGGGTCATGTCGGAGGCATGCTTCCAGCATGACGTGAGG
>JANOJW010000346.1:0-2302 GCA_031418955.1 Hyphomicrobiales bacterium
CGCGCTTGGCGTGGTGCTCGCGATGGAGGCGGCCGACGTACTGGGCGAGGGTGCCCTTCCATGAGATCGGCATGGTCAAAAACAGCGTGTCCAGGGAGGCGTCGTCAAAGCCTTCGCCAAGGTAGCGGCCGGTCGCCAGGACGAGCCGTTCTTCGGTGTCGGGCCGTTTCAGGCCTTCCTCGGCCGTGCGCCGCTCGGTCGCGTTCATGCCTCCGTAGAGTACGACCAAGTGGCGCGTGAATTTTTCCAGCCGCGTGCGGAAGTATTCGAGATGGTCGCGGCGCTCCGTCAAAATTACCGGGCGGCGTCCGACCTGCAGGTTGAGCATCACGTCGTCGAAGATCAGATCATTTCGCTTCTCGTCCTGCGCCAGCGCCGCATAGAGCGCCGTCATCTGTGACGGGCCATGCGCTTCCTGGTCAGGCCGATGCTGAAATCCAGTCTCGCGCAGGCGGACCTTGTGGGTGAACGACCGGGTCGCGGCCTGCGATTTCGCATCCACGCGGTAACGTACCGGCCCGCATTGCATGAAGATGATGGGGTGATGGCCATCCTTGCGGGCAACCGTGGCGGACAGCCCGAGCACATAACGCGCCTTGGTCCGCCGCGCGACCAGTTCGAAGCTGACTGCCGAAAGGTGGTGGCACTCATCGACGATCAGGTGGCCGTAGTCCGCGACCAAGTCGCTGACCTCGCCATTACGCACGAGGCTCTGGATCAGCGCGATGTCGATTCGCCCTGTCGGTTTGCGCTTTCCGCCGCCGATCGTCCCGATGTCGCCGTCCTCAACGGACAGAAACGACTGAAGGCGCTCGCGCCATTGGTCGACGAGCTGGCGGCGATGGACAAGAACGAGCGTGTTGACGCCACGCGCGGCGATCATGTGCGCGCCGACGACGGTCTTGCCGAACGCCGTCGTAGCGGCCAGCACGCCGTAGTCGTGGGGCTCTATCGCGGCAACGGCGGCGGCTTGTATGTCATGCAGTGTGCCCAGAAATTTGAGATTCAGTGGCCGACCAGCATTGCGTTCGTCTTTGTACTGCGCCGTCGCTCCGCTCAATTTGAGCAGCTCGACAGCTTCATCGAGGCAGCCACGCGGCAGGCCGACGTGGCGCGGATGAAGCTCAGCACACGAGATGATGCGCGGCTTGCCGAACGTCGGCAGCCGCATGGCTTGGGCGCGATAGAATTCTGGGTTTTGAAAGGCCGCGATACGGACAAACTGGGCCACCATCGACGAAGGCAGGCTGGAACGGTCGACATAGACTTGATCGCTAAGCACGACATCGACCTGTTCGGGCATGGGTTCCTTGGGGAGCTGCGCCTGGCGTCGCCGAGATGGCGTCATCGTCCAAGGCTCGTCTGCGTTCTCGTCGTCGACGGGTAGACGGACGCCCGTGGCCCCGCCCGGCAACTCCGCTTCGATTTTTGTGATGACGGAGGAAACCTCAGAAGATGTCATCCGGCGCTGGAGTGCGAGGAATGCCCATTGGTCATCATGGGGCCGTAGTTCATCGTCGACGAAGACGCTGTTGCCATTTTCCCGAGAGTGACGCTGCAACGGCAGCGCGATCAGGTTGCCGAAGCCGCCACTCGGCATCGTGTCCTGGCTCGGAAACAGTCGATCGTAGGACTTGAAGCCGATCTCCGGTCGCCGATTCATTGTTCGTGTCAGCAGCAGGGTGCCGAGACGACGGGCGTCCGATGCCGCGACGGGCTCAGCGAAGAACAGCCAGACGTGGCCACCGTTCCCGGAACGCGACCGTTCAAGTGCCGCCGGCACATCGTAGTCACGGCAGGATGCGATGAAGGCCAGGGCGTCGGTCGACCAATTTTCCTCGTCGAAGTCGACGGCCAGGAATCCGCACGTGTCGTCGAAGAACAGCGGATAGACGCCGGCAACGAAGTCTTTGCCTCGCCCGTTGGGGCGAACGCGGTCCTCGCCGCGCAGATGGCATTCGATCACGGCGGGGGTGACCGGGATGAACGCCTTGTTCGGACAATCGCCGCACTTGACCTGCGGCTTGCCGCACACGCCCCGCACCCACTCGTTGGCGCAGGCCGGAGCGTAACCCGATCGCCCGGTCTTTGGGTTGTGCCATCGCGCCGGGAACACATCGGTGCGACCGCCGAATAGGCGCCGGAACAGCGCGATCTTGTCGACGGCAGGCGAAGCATTCGTGACTGCCGGCTCTTGAACAACGATTGGCGGAATAGTCGGAGCCGTCGAAATCCGCGGTTGCTCGAGTTCACGAAGGCGGTGTTCGAGGTTCTGACGCTCGACATCGAGCGCGGCGAGTTG
>JANOJW010000347.1:0-4883 GCA_031418955.1 Hyphomicrobiales bacterium
CCGATCGGCAAGGGCGTGACTGGCGTCGCTGAGGGCAGAAATGTCGTGATCGGCAATCGGCGCATCATGACCGAGGCCGGCATGTCTACGGCGCTCCTTGACGCCGAGGCTGAAACTTTGCGGCGCGACGGCGGCACGGCCATTTATGTCGCCATCGATGGTCAGTTGGCCGGTGTGATCGCCGTCGCCGATCCGATCAAGGCATCGAGCGCGGGTGCAATTGCCGCTCTCAAAGCGGCGGGCCTGCGCGTCGTGATGCTCACGGGCGACAATGCCACGACCGCCGAGGCGGTCGCCGGAAAGCTCGGCATCACCGAGGTCGAGGCGGATGTGTTGCCCGATCAGAAGAGCAGAATCGTCGAGCGCTTGCGGTCAGAAGGCCGCGTCGTCGCCATGGCCGGCGATGGCGTCAACGACGCACCGGCGCTTGCCGCCGCCGATGTCGGGATCGCCATGGGGACCGGTACCGACGTCGCGATGGAAAGCGCTGGCATCACGCTCGTCAAGGGCGATCTCAACGGCATCGTCCGCGCCCGGCGTCTGTCGGCGGCGACGATGTCGAACATCCGCCAGAACCTGTTCTTCGCCTTCATCTACAATGCAGCGGGGGTGCCGATCGCGGCCGGCGTGCTCTATCCCTTCTTCGGGGTCCTGCTGTCACCGATCATCGCCGCCGCGGCGATGGCGTTGTCGTCGGTCAGCGTCATCGGCAATGCTCTGCGGCTGAAGCGTGTAAAGCTGTAGGGTCTTGAGTATGGATCAGAATAACCCCGCCGATTGGCCCCGGGCGTTGCGCCTCTATCTCGGTGTGTCGCTCGTAGCTCACCTCGGCTGGGAGATCCTGCAGCTACCGCTCTATACGCTGTGGTCGACCGGTACGCTCCGGCAGCAGGCGTTCGCGGTTGTTCACTGCACGCTCGGCGACGCCATGATCGCGGGGCTGTCGCTCCTCCTGGGGCTGGCGCTTTTCGCGCGCGCGACGTGGCCGCGTGCCGGCGTTGCCGGCGTGTACTGGGCGAGCCTTGCGTTCGGTGTCGGCTACACGATCTACAGCGAATGGCTGAACATCAGTGTGCGCGGGAGCTGGGCCTACTCGGACCTGATGCCGGTCATGCCGGTGTTAGGGACGGGTCTGGCGCCATTGCTACAATGGTTCGTCGTTCCGACGTTGGCTTTATGGGTTGCGACCGGACGGGCGCCGTGGCTCGATGTCCGGTGACGCGCGCGCGTCCGAGCGTTCGTCTCTCAATGCCGATGCGTATGGTGCATATCCGGAAAATGCGGATGTTTGTGGCGCAGCCGATCATGCCGGTGGCTGTGCGCGTGTGGTTCGCCCGGCGGGTCGTTTGGACCGTGGACGTGCTGATGGTGCTCATCGTGAACGTGTGAATGCGTATGCTCCGAGGCGTCGTGCTGATGCACATGCTCGTGAGCCTCAGTCAGATGCAGCCAGACGCCGAAACCCATCAAAAGGCCGGCTACCACTAACTGCACCGTGACGGGCTCGCGCAGAAACAGGATCGCCGCAATTGTCCCCAGAAACGGCGCTGTCGAGAAGTATGCGCCCGTCCGCGCGGTTCCCAGTTCGCGCAGAGCGCGGATAAAGAGAGCAAGACTGACGCCGTAGCCGAGGAAGCCCACGAGGCCGGCAATCACGAGAGGGGAAACGGACGGGATGCTGCCGCCGGCCAACACTCCGATGGCCAGATTCACGGCCCCGCCAACGAGGCCCTTCAACTCGACGATCTGGAGCGGGTCTGCGAGCGACACCTTGCGCGTCAGATTATTGTCGAGGCCCCAAGCGATGCAGGCTCCCACGATCGCGAGCGGTCCGATGAACCCGGTAACTGTGGGCTGTTCCGTCCATGACAGCACGACTGCGCCAGCCACGAGACAGCCCATCCCGAGGGCGATTCGCCGGTCGAAGTGCTCCTTGAACACGAACCACGCCAAGACCGCCGTGGCCACGCCCTCAAGGGTCAGCAGGAGGGATGCAGCCCCCGCGTCGGTGCGCGCAAGGCCCACCATGAGCAACACCGGGCCCACGATACCACCGGTCACGATCGCAGCCGCGAGCCAGGGCATATCGGCGGCGTTGAGCGGCGTCTCGGGCGCCGTGCTGGGAGCCAACAGTGGTTTGACCACGCGGCGCAGGACAGCGACGCCGATGCCGGCACCGCAATACAGCAGACCCGCGAGCACGGCAGGATCGATCGAGCCGAGCAGCGCTTTGGCCGCGGGTGTCGAGACACCAAACAGTGCAGCGGAAATTAGGGCGAGGATGACGGCACGATGGTTCATGGATGGATGCTACGGCACGATCGACAGCGAAGCCAACGAAGAACTCGGACCACCTGCTCGGACGGGACCGGGCAAATATACCTTACGCTGCGAGTCATGTCGCCGAAGTATCGACGCGCATGCAGTCTGGCGATGCGACTGACGGAGACGCGCAACAAGTGAAGGTTTGAGTAGTTTCCGAGGCTGCACTTGATGATCTTCCATGAGCTATCGTCGACCATCCGAGTGTTCGGATCGTGTGTTCCCGCATCCCGCTGCGGTGGCAGCGGTTCGGTTCATACGGCTGGCTGCGGTCGATCCGCGTGCCCAACGACGGACGTGCTGGAACTGAGAATTCTGCGATCCAAGAACTGTTCGACAAGAACTCCATGGAGGGCTCATCATGCTGCGCAAACTCTTTTTTTCTGGCGCTCTTTTGACCATCGTTGGAATTTCTACGCCGGTTCTCGCAAGCGAAAACTGGCCGACCTTTATCGACCAGTACGTCTTGCAGATCCGCAAGACGATCAAAACAGCTGACATGGATGGGTATCTGGCGGCAGTGAAGAACCCGAAAGGCGCCGTGCTGCTCGACGTTCGCGAGGATGATGAGTTCAAAGCCGGGCACGTACCGGGCGCCGTCAACATACCCCGTGGTTTGTTGGAATTCCGCATCTGGAAGCATTTCGGACATCCTGCGCAAGTGGACATGACACGCACGATCTACGTGCAATGTCAGACCGGCGGCCGAGCAACGCTGGCGGCCAAGCAGCTTCAAGACATCGGCTTCACCAACGTGATTGCCGTCGTCATGAATTACGACGAGTGGAAGAAAAAGGGACACCCGCTTTCGTGAACGGCAAGAAGTAAGTTTGCTGTCGCAATGTGCGCAACGCTTTGGTGATCGAAATGACACTACGTGAAAAATCCTGGTCGCCTTACGCGGCGGGAATACTGATAGGCTTGTTACAGATTCCCGCTTTCCTGCTCATCGAAACTGCATTGGGAACATCCTCGTCTTACGTGACGATCGCGGCGCACATGGCCGCTCTTGCTGATGCCTCGATCGGCAAAATGGACTACTTCGCCAAGCACATGTACGGCGCCAAGAACCTATGGGTGGCCATGGTAATCGGCATCGTTCTAGGCGCATTCGTGTCGATGAAAGCCTCGGGAGCGGACCGTCAGATCATTTCGCCCGTCTGGAAAAGGGCCGTGAACCTCGACACCCTGTCCGGCCGCGCGCCGATGGCATTCGCAGGCGGCTTCATCATGGTTTTGGGCGCTCGCATCGCTGATGGCTGCACCACGGGCCATGGCATTTCCGGAGTGGCACAACTTGCGGTCGGCTCGATGGTCGCCGTCGCAGCCATGTTCGTTGGTGCGATTGCCACCGCGCTCATGATGAAGCGCGTCTGAACCCAACGGAGAGTTCTCATGAACGTCCTAGTCGCAATTTGTCTCGGTCTCGCGATGGGCGCGGTGTTCGGCATCGCTCTTGAGAAATCGCGTGTCTTTGAGCCTGGCGCGATCGTCAGCCAGATGCAGTTGCGTACGTTCCTGATGCTCAAGATCTTCCTAACTGCCGTGATCACCGGATTGGTTGTGCTGGCGGTACTGCAAGGCATCTGGGGTGTGAAGATGTATCCCAAGGCGCTTATTTGGCAGGCCGACATTGTCGGCGGTTTGCTCCTCGGCGTCGGCATTTCGATTGCCGGCGCCTGCCCCGGCACCGTGTTGGCCCAGATTGGTGCAGGGTATCGTGATGCATGGTTCACGGTCGCGGGCGGCATTTTCGGCGCGATGACGTTCGGTTACTTGGAGCCCACGTTGCGCCCCTTCTTGCTCAGCGGAGGCCCCGGTAAACTTACCCTTGATCAATTAGCGTTCGTTCCTTTCTGGGTGTTGGCACTTGCGGTTGCGACCGTTCTCGTCGGGGTTTTGGTGGCACTGGAGCGGTCACAGCCATGGCGCGAGAACGTGGGGCCGGACGTCGATGGCCTCGCCGCTCCCGCTTCACAGCGATCCGACGCATCTATCAAGTTATCGACCGGTTCCGCGTAGAGCTCACGGTCTCACTCCAACGGAAGAGAAACATCATGACTGCGAATGTCGGAACTTTCGATCGGATCTTGCGCATCCTCGTCGGCCTCGCGCTCGTCGCCGCTGCTCTCGGCCTTTTCGGGCCTGCCTATCAGACGGTCTGGGGCTGGATCGGTCTCATCCCGCTCGCTACGGGACTGGTCAGCTGGTGCCCTCTGTACACGATCCTCGGCTTTAAAACATGCAAGCCTGCGACCGATGTAAGTGTCCGTTGATTTCATTGTTTTATTCACGCTGAACTGGTGATGCGGACGAAAAAGCTATCTGCGGCCACGGGAAATGCGTGGTCGATCCTTTGAACAATTCTTCACTGTGGAGTTTCAGATCATGAGCGAAATCGTGCGGCAAGCCGCTGCGACCAGAAAATCGAAATCGAAGGCCAAGAAGGGCTTCGTGGCCGACATCGAAGAGCTGACCGAGGAGAATGCGGATTTCCGGCGTGTGCTGTATACCGGCAAAAACCTTCAACTCGTGCTGATGGCAATTCAACCGGGTGAGGA